>CALARM010000680.1 GCA_937888925.1 uncultured Synergistia bacterium
CAGAGCCTGCCAGGCAGAAGCTTTTTACGGGTACCCTTTTACCTGTTACGGTAATAAGGAATGATATAGAAATAAATGTCACATATATATGGATAAAGTTAATGGTTGAGAGTTGAGAGAATTAATCCTTCAACTCTCAACCATCAACTCTCAACTCTCAACACTGCCATGACATGGTGGTCACAACGAAGAATGAGAAGGTATTCCTCTCTTCACCCTTCGCTCTTCTCTTATTAAAATAAGCCAGGGAAAATCCCTGGCTTATTATTCTATCTGAATGTCCTTTATTAATTTTCTCCTGCAAGATATAAATTTCTTAAGGCTACGGTACTGCTGTTCTGAGACATTACAGTAACTTTTTTAAGATTGGTTATCGTTATTGATGCACTGATACTCCTGACCAGTAATTCTGCATTTGGCGCAGGTGGAGTTGTTGCTGTAGGCTTTGGTGTGCTTGTAGGTTTTGGCGTCGATGTCGGCGGTTTTGGAGTCAGAGGATCAGGTGTCGGTGTAGGTGGTTTTGGTGTACTTGTATTTTTTTTGGTAGGAGATGGACCGGGAGTATATGTAGGTGGAGGCACTGTAGGTGTGTTAAATGAAAAAGATCCATAGGCAGGTGCGATGATATAGTCATTGAATCCCATAAAAACTTCATCTGCCTTATAACTTTCATCCACTGTAAGTTCTGCTCCCGCCGCATCATAGAATAAAAATCTGATAGATCCAACCTGTACTTTTGAACCTGTGCCTGCTGTATTTCCTATTAAAATTTTATCAGTCGAATTAACCCACGTACTGGCGGTTCCTGTTCCATTTTGCTGGTATAGTCTTCTTATGAGACAGGTATCGTTGTTTGAAAGTCTATATTCAACTTTTTCCACTGTATTTGGATCGGTGTCAAAATCCCCATAAATTGATATAAATGTATGACGTATTCGACCTACCGAGTTTTCTTTCGAAAACCCGCAGATGGCTGTAGAAACGTTGGAACCTGTAGAACGCAAATCTCTTGCAAGGCATTCTATGGTGGTATTGAAAGATTGTTGTGCCGAAGCTTTCTCCATGCCACTTACGGTAGCTCTGCTGGAATAGTAATATATACTTACTACGACTGTCAGCATTAAAGCTGCGATAAATGTGGCTACAAGTATTTCCGCCATTGACATAGCTCGTTTTTTAATCATATTAAATCCCCTTTCCTTGTTGAAAATAAATTTATGTTAAGGTGAAAATATGTTGATATTATTCATTCCCCCTTGCTAAAAATGTTTTTCTGGAAAATACTATAATAACTGCTAACATAATTATTACCAGGAAAATATATATAATCAGCGTAAATCCTCCACCGTTATCAGGTTCCTTATTGTTATTAACTGTATTTACAGAAACTCCGGTATTTGCAGGAGTAGAAGCAGGTGTAGAAGGTGCAGTAAATAAATCCTTCATATCTTCAGGGACATCTGTATTATTTTCTTTTGTATTATTACCTTTTTGTTCTATTAATAATACAGGTGTTGCTTCATCACTGACAGGTAATAAATCTCCTTCTACCGGTTTTTTTACAATTTTAAATCCCTTCAGTTCCGGCGGTATTCTGATTGTATTGTCCCTGAGATCTACAACTACAGGTTCTGTCGCCGGTTCTTCCTGGGCAAAAACCACTGTTGCAGTTAATAAGATAACGATTAATAAGAGTGAAAATTTCATTATTCTTTCCACCTGATTATGTCCATATGTTCAACCTGCGGTATCTGACACCCTGCATTTATTATACTTTCTCCTGAGCCGACAACTCTGTCGTCATGGTTTGCAATCCCTCCGAGAGCTATACATTCGGCTCTTGCTATAAAACCTCCGTTAATATCACCGGATACAATTCCTCCCCATACATGATTTGTATATGTGAGACCGTCTAATTTCTTTGCCCAGTTGCCATTACTGAAAGAATCTCCTGAAAGAGAACTCAGATTTGTAGTGGTGGTAGGGTCAAAATTTCCTCCCCATGTACTGTCAAAATTAAATGCATTTGTCCAATCTGCAGGAGCTGTTTCTATATTCTTATAGATTGTGTATTTAGAGCGTAAATCTGCAGCTTTAGACTTATTAAAACAGACTACATCATATAAGTCCATAGTGGAGTCATATACTCCGTCTCCGTCAAGGTCTTCACCGCTTCCCGGTATAACAGCATTCTGTGCATTAGGATCCCAGGTAGAATAAGGGCCTGTCGGTTTTGGTCCTGACCATTTTGTAAAGTCATTGCCTGTAGTAGGATTTTTCCCGCCTGACGGAGGAGGATTGATATCCGTATAAAATTCTACATCCCATTCCCCGTTTGTTTCAGCATCGTACTCTTCATTAGCAACTAACGGAGTTGATTTCTCTGTTCTTGTATTTGGAACCTTGTCTGTACCGAGTTTGCCTTCATCTGTTTCATTAAAGTTTACAGGTTCGTTTACTGTAGAGCCGGTATTCGGATCTGTGACCACCTGTATATTACCTGTTTGCTCCGTAAGGCCTTTAATTATTATTCCCGATGTGGTGTAACCATCAACTACTCCTCCGGAATAAGGTACTGATGCAGCATTCCCGACGATAATATTTTCTTTTGCAAAAAGACCGATTAAATCTTTTTTGCCAGACTCATCGGCAGGTCCCGGTTGATTTGCTATAAGCCAGGCTTTCTGGTTTTGTCTTACAGTTTCGAGTTTTGTCGGACTGTCTACGTTACTGTCACCGTCTTTAGTGCCTGTTGTTATAAAGCCTCTGAATGTATCAGGAGGACGACTGTAGGAAATACCATCGGGAGAATATATATTATTGCCTGCATAAATAGATCCGCACCCTTTTATCGTGCCATCTATTACTATGTTACCTTTAACTGCAACCACTCCATAGATTTCAGTCGGATGAGCAGCGTCTGTGTTGGTAACTACAAGATTATCTTTCTCTCCCGGTTTCCATGTATTGGTTCCGGAACAGTAATATGACGGTGAACCTGTATAGGTAGTATTATTGTCACCGTAAACAGCATCGGAAACCTTAATATATTGTCCTGTGTCAAGTATTCCGTCTCCTCCGTATGCAGGATCCGGTGTGCCGGCAGAGTCCAGTATAGTCGTTCCTGCAGGAACCCATACATAAATTCCATGTTTTTTAAGAGATTTTGATGCAGTTTCTTCACTTTCTTTTGCAGAGTTTTCATAAAATTTCATCTCTGCCAGACTGGGCATAGGAATTTCCTTAAAGTTCTGAGTTAAATTACTGCCTTTCTGTTCAGGAGGATTTGGGCCTACATCGGTGAAACCGTCTACAGATGAGCTATCTATAGCTATAATTTTTTTTGCTGCAAACAGTCCTCCGTCATCGATTTTATTGGTCGGTTCAAAGTCTTTGCAGTTTTTGTATCTGTCTCCTCCTGCAACCTTGATTTTTTTCGACCCGTCTTTTTTATATCTGAAAAAACCATTTGTTGCCACACTTCCCCCTGTTCTGGTACCTACCATATAACCATAGTTATTTGTAAAATAAGAAAAATCTGCAAGAGGAGTTCCGCTTAAATAATATATATAATCTGCTTCAATCGTTTTTTCTACTGTACCTTTACCATTCTCCAGTTGCACTATTCCTGTTGAAACAATTGTAACAGTAACACCGTACTTGTCAGAGCTGGTAGATGGTTTCTCCATTATATAGGTTTTATAGCCTCCGTTGTCGCTGAACGTTAGATCATGTACAAAATACTCTGATGTCGGCTGGTTATATGCGTCCCATTTATCTGTTACATGCTGCCTGAAAATATCTATCTTATTTGGCACCATCCCTATGGCGAAAAAGGTATTCCATAATTGTTCACTTGATTTTTGAATACCTGCGTCTGCAAGATAATAGGCTTTTTTACCAAGACCGATTTTCTGATTCTGATTCATTAGCGTCATTGTAGTATATGTGAAATACCATCCTAAAAGGGAAAATAGGAATATCATAATAAGAGCTGTAATCAGAACACTGCCTTTTTTAATTTTTTTAACTTTTTTTAACATATTTATTCACCTCCGGAAAATAATTATGAATTTATTTTATTCCTTTAGATTTGTACCCGTCCAGTATATAGGTTTTCTCCGGATCGATGCCTCTCTTTGACATTTTTCCATAACTGTTGCTTTCATTCCAGTAGATTTCGACCTTTATATGGAGAACACCTTCAATATCATTGGGATCTCTGCTAATAGTGCCTTTTGACCTGTAACCGGGATAGATTTTATCGGGATTATTGGGATCCTTTAAATCATATAAAGGATCACAGTCGAATATCGAATTGGTTGAGATCATAAGCATAAGATCTGCATATTGCATACTTTTTATGGCTTCCATCTGGGCCTGGGCCTGCTGTACAACAAAATATCTGTCTCCTACTACACGAAGATAGGAGAGACCAACAGGGATAGTACATGTTACAGCAAGGAGACCCATACCTATAACAGCTATGGAAATAAGAATTTCTGCCAGTGAATAACCTTTGAGATGTCTTTTAGAATATTGTAAACACACGTTTTCACCTCCTTAACAAGGAGTCTTGCCTGATAAATCCTTCCAAAGTGGAATTTTATTTAATTTTATCTTAATATATTATACCGATATTTTTTATTTAGTAAATAGAAATATATATTTTTATTGATAATTTTTACGGGAAAATAATTTATTTTAAATGTATAGTATGATAAAATATAGATTATATAATTCATTATAGAAGGACATTTTTTTGTTGAATAGAATTTTATAATAAATAAATTTTCAGAAAGGTAAATTATGATTTTTGAAAAGGGAGATTTTATTCAAAACAGGTATCACGTAGATACAATTTTGTATTCCCATAAGGAAGAAATTGTTTATTTATGTAAATACAGGCAGGGGTTTAAACTTGTAAAACAGATTTTTCCAGATAAGGAAATTCCTGATAGAGATAAGCTTTTTACTGACAGATGTAATATATTGAAAAAATTAAACCATAAAAATCTTTTACAGATTGATGATTTCTTTATAGAAGATTCTTCATATTTTGTGGTTATGGAACGAATGCAGGGTAAAAGTCTTGAAGAAATACAGAAAGAAGATTACAGGAGTAAACCTTTCCCTTCAGACATTTTGATGCAGTATATGATAAAGGTCTGTGATGGTTTAAAATATATGCACAGTCAGAATCCTCCTGTTTTATTTGGCTATATATCGCCTGAAACTGTTATTGCAGGCAGAGGAGGTCTGGTTAAATTAATAAATTACGGACTCATCGATATAGTTAAAAATGGATTTAATGCAGGTGTTGCCGGTTACGCTCCTCCCGAACAGAGCAGTGGTAAAAAAGAAACCCATCTTTCCGATGTTTATAGTGTTGCTGCCCTTATGTATTATTTACTGAGCGGAAAATTTTATGAACCGGGGACAAAAAAAATAGAGACTTTAATGAATTATAACCCTCTTGTATCAAAAAATCTTGCCGAATTAATTGCTAAACCTCTGTCCAGAAAATCTGCAAACAGACCTGATATTACTGATTTCTCCCGTCAACTCTCAAAATTGTATTTATCTGAAACCGTATTAAAAGCGACCAGGGTCTTTCCTGTAGTAGAACCTGAGGATGAGAAACCAGAGGAAGTAGAAGATATCTCTCTGGATATGGAAGATGTGGAAAAGGTAAAACCCGTTGAACTTGAAGAGGAAGAAATTAAAATTTCTCTTCAGAATACACATATAGAAACAATTTCTACAGATGTGGCGGAAGAGGAAGGGAGTGAGAAGAAAGAAAAGAAAAAAAAGAAAAAAAAGAAGAAGAAAATAGCTACATCTGAATTAAGTGAAGAAGTGTCGGAAGAAACAGAAGAAATCCGGAAAGAGGCCGTTCAGGAGGAAAAAGAAGAGATTGAATATGAACCGGAAGATGTAACTGGCAGGGACGAAGAATCGGAAAAAGCGGAAGAGTCTATAGAAGAACGCGCCCTGAAAGAAAAGAAAAAAAAGAAAAAAAAGAAGAAAAAACATGACTATGTCAGTGAAATAACTGAAGAATCATATGAAGAACCTGGCAGGATAGATTCCGGTTCAGAGGAAGAAACATCTGAAAAAGAGTCAGAAACAGATGAAGAACCCGGCGGAATAGATGTTGATTTAAATGAAGAAATATCTGAAATAGAGTCGGCAACTGAAGTTTCGGAAACAGATGAAGAACCCGGCGGAATAGATGTTGATTTAAATGAAGAAATATCTG
>CALARM010000681.1 GCA_937888925.1 uncultured Synergistia bacterium
TACCACCGCTTACGCCGAGAGCAATAAGACTCAGAAGGGTAATTTTTTCCGGCAACTTATGGACATGATATTTTCCACCATGATAATGTACCATTCCTCTGTCTCCATGGTCGTGATTATGGTCATGGTCGTGATTATGGTCATGGTCGTGATTATGGTCATGGTCGTGATTATGGTCATGGTCATGACTGTGATCGTGGTCGTGACTGTGATCGTGGTCGTGACTGTGATCATGGTCATGACTGTGTCCATGGTCGTGATTATGGTCATGACTGTGATCATGGTCATGACTGTGTCCATGGTCGTGATTATGGTCATGGTCGTGATTATGGTCATGGCAGTGATTGTAGTCATGGTCGTGATTGTGGTCATGATCGTGACTGTGGTCATGGCAGTGATTGTGGTCATGGCAGTGATTGTGGTCATGGTCGTGACTGTGGTCATGGTCGTGACTGTGGTCATGATTATGAGCGGATAAATGATCGGTTGATGCAACAGCTTCTTTCTGTCTTATTATAAAAAGCCATATACCTATTATAGAAATAAGAATACCTGAAGAGAAACCTATCCAGGGATATAATTTTTCCGGCATAACGTATTTAAAGGCAAAAAGGCATATAACTCCCAGCAATATAACACTTATTGTATGGGTAAAAGTAACGATGATACCAAGCAGGACGGCATGTTTTATAGTTCCCCTGCTCCCTATGAGATATGCTCCGACAATGGTTTTACCATGTCCAGGAGCAAAGGCATGGAGGGCACCAAGTACTACAGCAAGACCAAGAGCAACAAGGACAACACTTAAATTTAATTTTTCTTTTGTAATAAGTCCGACAAGGCCATTGTCTCCCTGAGTTTCAGGAATGTTCGGTTCTGAAAATTCACTGTTATTGACTGTAACAGAACCTTTCACAGAAGAAAAAACTATATCTGCTTTTGTACAGACTGCACTTTTTATATTTTTTGGTTTTTCCGGAGCACTTAATATATTAACAGAGTCTTCCCCTTTAACCATTATTTCCTTCCATCCGGGAGTGGATGTAAAATTATCATCATTGAAATATAATTTATTTTCACCTTTTCTCAAAAGTCCTTCAGGTATAGGAGTCTCAAAAAGATAATTCACTTTTAATATAGAAAGTTCACCTGCTCCTGTATTTACAATGACATTAGAATCTATAGTTTTAATATGTAAGGGTTGCTCGTTCAGTTTTATTGAAATATTCTGAAGAACTTTCTCTGTTGCCTGGTTCAGATAGGATTTCTTTTCTTCATCTGTATAAATAAAATCCTGATTCTTATCCATAATTTTAAGCTGACTGAAAGCAGAAGCCTCAGGAAGACGAAGAAGGTATTTCAATGTAATTTTGTCTGAAGAAATAGAAATCTGGCTTACCGCATCAATTCTGAGATAGCCGAACGGATGGGAGAAAACTCCCGATGGAAAGATAAATAAGAAACATATTACCAGACAAATAATTTTTTTTAACATAGTGCCTCCGTAAACATTTTATATTTCATAAGTATAGTGAGTAATGTTCTATTCTCTTCACACTTCACTCTTCACACTTCACCATGACAGATCGGCCATAAATAGTGAACAGTGAGTAATGAGTAAAACATCATATTCACCACTCACTACTCACCACTCACTATTCACTGTTAATAAATAGATGGAGTCCAGTCATCACTGCTGCCGGAGAAAACTTTTTCTATGTTCTTTCCTCCTGGATCCATAATAAAAATTTGCCAGTTAGGCCCCTGAAGATCAGAACAGAAAACTATTTTTTTCCTATCCCTGGAAAAATGGGGACAATGGGAACCAAATCCGCCTTTTGTAAGATGTTTGACATTAGTGCCATCTGATTTCATGGTAAATAAGTCATAATCTCCGTCTCTGTCAGAAGCCCATATTATATTCTTACCATCAGGTGATACAACTGCCTGAATATTATGGTAATGGACAGTCGTATTGGTAAGATGAACCTGTTTTGTTCCGTCTGTATTCATAACAAAGAGATCTGCATTTCCATCTCTGTAGGAAGTCCAGATTATTTTTTTCCCGTCAGGGAAAAAGGACGGGTCCCTGTCCCTTGTAACTTCTACGGTAGGAGGCATAGGACTATCATAAGACAGAGGCTGTTCTTTAACAGGTTTGTCAAAAGTAAGCCTCGTCTGATTTGAGCCATCAGAAGCCATAACATAAACCTCTTCGTTTTTATCCCTTGTAGAGATAAAGACTATCTTTTTTCCGTCACTGGAAAAGGAAGGCATCTTATTATTACCACTGCTGGACGTAAGCTGTTTCCTGCCTGAACCGTCAACATTTATCATAAAAATCTGTGACCTCCCATCCCTGGAGTAAGCACTATAAATTAATTTCTTACCGTCTCCTGACACACAGGGTTCGGTATCCACATATGGATTGGAAGATGTAAGATTCCTGGGCTCACCTTCGGAAGGGTAAAAAGCCGAATATATATCAAGATTTCCACTCCGATCAGATGCGAAATAAATACTATAGGTATTTGTTCCCTCTGCAAGGAAGGTGCAGAGTACAACTGACACAAAAGTCAAAATAGCCAGGAAGAAATTCTTCTTCATTCTTTAACAATCCTTTCTTCCGCTCCCTGTTTAATCTCTTTAACTTCTTTTATATAATCAGAGATTACATCTCTGATAACTCCCCCTTTTTGAAGAAGTTTCCCGCCGGTAAAAAGAGTATAACCTTCTCCGCCTTCTGCCAGAAAACTGCTGGTAGCAACCTTATATAAGAAGCTGTCCGAAACAGGTTTGTCACCTATAGTTAAATTTAAAATCTTCTGGCCTGCCGGAGCATCCTTTTTATAAAGGATTTTCATACCGCTTATCTGAAGTATATCTTCAGAAGCAAGAGACTGTTCCATAATAGCTTTAATATCTTTGCCTGTCATCTCCAGAACAGTCACGTTAAAATCATAAGGTATGACAGTATAAAGATGGCCGTAGGTAATATCGCCTTTAAACAAATCATTACGAAGATTTCTGCCGTTATAAACAGCCACGTCTGCACCTGATTTTTTAAGCATAACATCTGTTACAAAATCTCCGAGAGGAGATTCTCTATCTCTCAATCTGGGGAACCAGCTATTTGCCGCTCCGAGAACTTCAGAATATTTAGCAGGTAATTTACTATTAAAGCTATCAATAATTTTCTGAATATCTTTATCACTTTCCTGTACACGTCCGGGAGAAATCGGTTTGATTTCATAAGTATAATTCACAGAGGTAATATCTTTCATAAATCCCATACCGATATGACCTAAAAATCTTCCTTTAGTACCTGCTTCCAGTATCAAAATATCATTAATACTTAAAGGATCTACCGCGATAGAATAAGATCTCACATCTCCACCGATTATAAAAACCGGTTTTTTATGATTACCTGGAATTATATTCTCAAAATCACTGGCTATAAGCATATTATCATAAAATCTCTGATTGGCCATTATTACAATTGCATCACTGCTACTTTCGAGAGCAGAATAATATCTGGCAAGTGTAACCTTTGGATCTGTAAATGATAAACCTTTTACATATTCTCCCGGAATGAGTTTCGATATTTCACTATCAACAAGGCCGAGAACAGCTAACTTAAAGCCATTATAATCTACTATTATATAAGGCTTGAGTCCCGGGAAAAGATTATCTGTTCCCTGAACCATTACATTTGCCCCCAGTACAGGAAATGTTGCTTTGTTTATTAATTTACCAAGTTGTTCCTGTCCTACAAGGAAATCCTGTTCTCCAATCACTGCTGCCTTTACTCCTGTGGCATTAAGACAGTCTATTATAGCTTCCCCTTTCGTAGCTTCAGCCAGCGGTGTTCCATATAAAAAATTTCCGCTGCACAGGAGGAGATTATTTTTCGTGGAACCACTTAATTTCTTATAAGTGGAGGCAAGATAGGAAAAACCTCCTGATTCTGCAAAAGTTGTATTTTCCGTTTGTTCTTTTTCAGGAAGGAATGTATAGGCATTGGGGCCGCCTGTCATAAAGGGGTGAAGATATGAAAGCAGATCTGTAAAGTAATAAACATTTATTTCTGCCTGATTACGGGATATTGACGGATCTTTTTTTTCTTTAATATAAATTATACTTATTCGTCCAATATCATAACCTTTTACTGTGACCACATCTCCAACTTTCAGATATTCTATTGGAAGAGCCTTTCTGGAAGGATCACTTTGATCTATGATTTTACAGGACATAAGATTTAATAATTGCTGTTTCTTATTATTACCCTCTATAAGAGCAGTTTTTTTAATTTTATTTATGTCAATAATTTTACCTTCTGCTACAATTTTAATTTCATCACTGCCTGACGATGTTCTGGTCAGACTTTCCAGTATAACAGGTAAAGCTTCCTCTACAAAAACTGCGCCGGCTATATAGGTTCTTCCAGGCATAGGCTGTGTGATACTGTAGATCATTACAGATTTTCCCTTAAGAGAGTCCAATCCTTTAAAATTCTGTGGCACAAGCATAACAGTCTTTTTATTTGCAAGAATCTTTTCATTACCTATTTTAAACATAAATTTTTCTTTTATAACTTCTGTAACTACACCTCTCAGAACCATAGGTCCATGGGAAGATACAAAAAGATCATTAACATAGGAAATAGGATCGAAAAAATAAGCAGGTTCAATAATCTTTGGTTCATGTTCGGCGAACCCCGGGAAAGAAGCCTTTGCATAAAATTTATCACCCGGGCGAAAAGCAGAAATAGCAACAGATTTAATATCCTTCATAACGTTCGTACCGGAAGTAATATTAAATTCCTTTTTGCCATCTTTTGTAACAACTGTAACATTATTGCCTTTTATTTCATGAACTGTTCCTGAATACTCCAGAGCAACTCCCTGACCTGTAGCAAGTAAAAAAGCAGATTGTTGATCAAAAATTCCAACTGCCATTATCTCGTCAGGTAAGTTATTTTCTGTAGAAACAAGAATCTTATCACCTACTTTAAAATCTTTAAACTGAACTGTAGCCATATTTTTTGTAAAACTCGTTCTGGAACTGGTGAGAATAGTTTTATCAACCGTTTTATCAGTCTTATCTTCTTTTATTGAAATTATAAAAGATTTATTATCTGTATTTATTTCTTCTACAGTGCCTGAAATAGAATAAAGTCCTTTTTTCTGTTCCTGGGCATATAGATTGGTATATATGGAAAAAGATAGAACCAGAATAAGAATTATAGTAATAATTTTGCTCACAATAACACCCTTTCTTTTAAACATATTTGAAAACAGATAATCTTATAAAACAGACTAAGGAATAGCTTTCGCTATTCCTTATCTATGATTAATAACTGACTTAAATTATTAACAGCAACAACTCGGTGTTACTTTTGGGGTAATCTGCTCATCCAGAATAGATGGCGTAAACTTAAGTTCTTTTACCGTGTTGGTACTCTTATCAAGGTACTGAATAGAAAAACCTGTTGCAAATGTAGAACCGAGATTATTGGTTTTAGCATTTACAGTAGAGGTTGTCATCTTATATGTAATACCACCCATTTCGGAACCGCCTTTGACATCCATATAATAGTTGGCATTGTTACTCGGTAAATCACCGGTTTTATTGGATGAATTTACTCCATCCATCATATTCTTGGCAGTGTTTATATCGGTCTTATAGGTAAACCACACAGGGTCACCTCTCAAAGCAGTAACGGTTCCCCCGGGGTTCTCCACATAGATATTAAAATAAGATTCATCGCTTTTCTGCCCGTCGCCGCCGCCATTTCCACTTCCGCGGCTCTTCAGTACTACTGTAGTTCCATCAGGCTGTTTTACAGTATATTCAAGGCCCTGATATGTATATGTATTACCGGCAGGATCAGCTATGGAATAACTATATACTTTTTTAGTAACCAGATAATCACCAAATTTTATTTCTTCTTCACTACCATATAAATTCTGATCAGCAGTCGGAGGAGGAGATACCGGCGCCGGTGCGTCACCGGGATTGGGATTTGAATTCGGATCTGCCTGCCATGCAGCATATTGCTGATCCCATACGGTTTTAGCAGCTACATAATTATTATAATTTGTTTCCTGTTCATAATAACTGTCCCATAATTTATCTATATCTTCACTTGAGCTTGCACTGGTAGATACATCAAAAGTATCTGTTTCAGAAAGGCGTTTACCTGTTCTGAGATCGGAAAAATATTTGTGGGCCCATGTATTATTTACTACCCACTCACTTCCGTTCCACACCATAGCTCCATTGAGGTTTGTCAGATTTCCTGCATCTTTTTCTACATGCCCCGCATCTTTAGTATCATTTTCAACTGTAATAACAGTAGTTCCGGCAAAGGATACAGACATAACCAGACATATAAAAAGTGCCAATATACTGATTGTTAATAAAGTCTTTTTCATAATTTTTCTCCGGTTTTATCCGGATACCTCCTTTCAATATTTGAACATACTAAGAATTTAAGTTAAATTTTTCACCTCCTGCGATAAAAATGATTTATACCTCTTAATAATAAACTACTTCTACTGTAATAATTATAACACGTTTTTTTTCTATGTTGTTACAAAAGTGTTAAAAAAATATGAAAATTTTGTAATATTATTTAATATCGTAGTACTTTTTTAAAAATTTGTAATACTTATATTTTACCGTGCAAGTGGTGAGCACAAATAATACATAAATACTGTCGCGACCCGTAACGCTTAATGTGTGACGGGATGAAAACCTTTATTACAATGTTTATAGTCAGGTCAGTAAAGCCATCCGTTATTTAACTGACGTAAAGCCTCATAGATTGCAACAGCAACAGAAGTAGAAAGATTGAAACTTCTGGCTTCGCCCCACATAGGTATGGAAAGGCACGAATCTTCATGTTCTTTCAGCATAGATGCAGGAAGGCCCGGTGTTTCAGGGCCAAATACAAGGAAATCTTCCTTTTTATAAGAAACGGCAGTATAGGGTTTCGCTACATTGCTGGAAAAATAGAAAAATCTTCCACATGGAAAATCAGCATAAAGTTCTTCCATAGAAGGATAGTAGAACATATTAACAAGATGCCAGTAGTCGAGACCTGCCCGTTTCAGAGATCTATCCCGAAAAGAAAAGCCTAAATTGCCTACAAGATAAAGTTTCGAACCGGTTCCCGCACAGAGGCGCGCTATATTACCGGTATTGGGTGGTATTTTAGGTTCATATAATACTATATTGATATAATTTTCCGGATAATAAGTTTCAGGCATTTTATTACACAGTTCCATAACACTTCTCCATTCCGATTGTTTTTTTTCTTCTCCTATACCGGCAGGTATCATTTCATCATAAGAATATTCTTTATCGTCACTCATGTCAGATGGCTCTTCCACAAAAGCCTCTCTTTTTTCAGGAGAACATTTTCCATATGGTTCCACATATTGATTCTGTTGTTTCTTCTCAAGTTTCTCCAGGGTTTTTTCTACAGTCCTCCTGATGCCGGGATTTGTATCATGAAGTAAAAGAGACAGTTTGTCTATTATCAGAGCATCAGGTGCAAAATCTCTGAGGACTCCTGCTGCAGTTCTTCTTACTGAACTATTTTCATCTTTTAGATAATTTACTATAATCTCCGCTCCTGTACCAAGTTTTCCCAGCAATTTTAAAGCACATGATCTTACCTGCGGGTCTTGACTCTTCAGGGCAGATAAAATCACAGGTTTTGTCCTGTCGCCAAGAGACATTATAAATATTTCAACGGAATCCTTTATAATCGAATAGCTGTCACCTAGCCCTTTAACAAGAGCTTCTATGCCGGTATTACCGAGGGATAAAAGATTCTTATAATCTCTTCCGGCAAAATAATAATCTGCTTTTAAACATATATCATCTGTGTCCCATCCCATGTTATGAAGTGCAATAGCAGCGGAAAAACGGACATAATTGTGTTTATCCTTCAGGGCAGGTAAGATAATGGAAGAAGCTTCCATGCCCATATTCCCTGCAGCTTTTACGGCAAGTTTTCTGATATAGCTCCTTTTATGGCCTATAAAATCTTTTATCTCTTCCAGTGCTCTCGTATCTGCAAGTTTTCCCAGTGCTTTTATTACTTCAGCGCATACGGCCCAGTCTTCATCATAAAGAGTTTTCAAGAGGGCAGGTACAGCTTCTCTGGAGTCAGAGTTTCCGAGAGCTTTTGCAGAAAGAAACCTCACCTGTGGTCTGTCACTTTCAAGAGAAGAAACAAAAACAGAAGAAGCCCTTTTATCCTCTATAGAATACAGGGCTTCAACTATAGAATCTTCAAACTCTTCCTTTCTTTTCCTGTATAAATCCATGAGAAAAGGGACAGAGACAGGATTCTTTATAGATCCGAGTGCTTTTATGGCAAGTCTCTTAATTTCGAGATTTTTATCATTTTTTATAATATCCATAAGAGGTTCTATAGAAGTACTGCTGGAAAGACCTGCAAGGGATTTCACGGCAGCCAGACGCAATTCCGGTTCAGTTTCTTTCAGTTTATGACATAACACATCTACAGCTCTTTCATCTCCAATTTTTCCCAGGGCTTCAACTACTTTTATTTGCAGTTCCAGATCTTCTTCTTTAAGAAGCTCCATAAGAGGAAGAAAAGCTCTTCTGTCGCCTATATTCCCTAAAGCTTCGGCAGCTCTTATATTAACCCTCAGATTGTTGAATTTCAATACTTCTATAAGAGGAACAACTGCCCTCTCATGTCCTATAATCCCAAGGGCATGGGCCGATTTACAGGCAAGATCCCAGTTTTTAGGAACATAATTAAGATGTTCTATAAAAAGATAGAATGCTTCTTCACCGAGTTTAATCAATTCACCGAAATTACCACGTGCAAAATAATATCTCAGTTTTTCCTCAAAACCGGAAGGTCTCCAGTCAAAACAGGTGAGCACCTCTGCAGCCATGGTATAAACCTTCCTCTCAGGATCACTTAAAGCTTTTACAAGTTCTCCTGTAGCAGATTTTTCCCGAAGCTGACCTATAGACCATATGGCATCACATCTGACATACCAGTCACGATCATTCATAGCTTCAATAAAAGCGGGAAGAGAAGAATCTTTAAAATATTCCATCAGTAAATCTGCTGCTTTATGTCTTACAGCAAGGTTTCTGTGTCTCAAAGCAGATTTTAAAAATTCCATATTTTTGCCTGTGAAATCCATAGACATAAATTCATGAGGAACAATATTTTGTATATTCATAAGTAATTCAATCCTTATTTCGTGACGCGTAACGCGTGACGGGTATATTATAATTCGTGATGCGTAATGCGTAATGCGTATCTAATCTCAGGGCGTTTAATTAAACGCCCGTACTTACCATTTACGTCTCACTTTTCACTTTTCACTTTTCACTTTTCACTTTTCACTCTTCACTTTTCACTCTCCCCATATAAACATCACCCATTATTGATACTTTCCAGAATTAATTTTACTGCCCTGTCTGCCGCTCCGGGAGAATATAATCTTTTCAACTCTTCTGACATAGATTTAAGCTTTTCACTGTCTTTTAACAACTGAAGAGCTTTTGCAGTTACCTTTTCGGAGGTGATGACTTCAGTCATTTCGGGAACAATCTCCCTTCCTGCAAGAATATTCGGTAAAGCAGTAAAACCGAAAGTTTTCACAAGGTGTAATATCAATCTGCCTTTCAGATAGGAACCGAAGGGTATTAAATCCAGGAGTCCGATAAACCCGCAGTAAGGTATTAAATCAGGTCTGTTCATAGGTGTTATTACGATCATAGGCTTCCCGAGAACTGCAGCCTCTGAAGATTTTGTTCCGGGAATAGTAATGACAAAGTCTGATTTTGCTATGGCTCCCGTCCCCCCCTGATATAAAAAAACTCTCACACCGGAAGAAGTTTCAAGATAATTACCTTCTTTCTGAAATTTCGCATCACTTCCTGTAAACCCCCGTGCAACAGGAGAAGATAAAATTTTCAGAAAAACATCCATTGAAATAAAGGGAGAAAGGGAAAGAATGAAAGAAGCAGCAGGAATTTCAATGGAAATAAGTTCTGCAATCTTAATAAAACATTTTACAAGGCACTTCAACTCATGGGAGCGGCTCCCCGGCATGAAACAGATAACAGGATGTCCTGAAACCATGTCTTTATGTTCTTTCTCATCTTTCAGTTCATCCAGAACTGCATCTGCTACAAATTCTCCTGTAACTTCAATTTTTTCTTCTTTTATACCATGTTCCAGCATAATATCTTTAAATTTTTTCTGTGGCACCAGATATTTAATAAAATAAGAATCCCACATTTTATTGGCCCATTTATAGGCAATAGCTTTTATATTAAATCTCCGGGCCATAAGAGCAGAGTGAAACAGATCTCCTCCAAGATGAACTATAATATGAGGAGGAAATTTTTCAAAAGTCTTCATTTTTTTATATAAAAACATAAAATATAAATATTCTTTGCCTGTAACAACACCGTCTATAAAAGACATTTCAGAGGCAACTCTTTTTTCCTGGCCGCTTGAAAAAACACATGGAAGGAGTACAAGTATAATATTATTACCGGTTTCTTTAAGTCTTCTCGC
>CALARM010000682.1 GCA_937888925.1 uncultured Synergistia bacterium
CAGGCTGTTAAAACAAAAGGGACACGATGTTATTACAGGCATAGTGGAAACTCATCAGAGGGCTGAAACAGAAGCTTTACTTGACGGGCTGAATACAGTGGCAAAGAAAAAAATAGATTATAAAGGTATAGCTCTGGAAGAAATGGACCTTGATGAGATAATCAGAAGAAAACCTGAATATGTTCTGGTAGATGAACTTGCCCATACGAATGTCGCCGGCTCAAGACATGTAAAACGTTATCATGATGTGGAAGAACTTCTGGATAGCGGAATAAGTGTTTATACTACTGTTAATGTTCAGCATATTGAGAGTTTGAATGAAATCATATATCAGATAACCGGAATAAAAGTAAAGGAAACGGTTCCTGACGGTATATTTGAAATGGCAGATAAGATTGAACTTGTCGATCTCCCTGTAGATGAACACCTTCAGAGACTCGGTGAGGGTAAGGTATATATACCTGAAAAGGCAAAGGTTGCTGCAGCGAAATTCTTCAGAGAAGGCAATCTTCTGGCTCTCAGAGAACTATCTCTAAGATATACGGCAAAACGTGTCGATGACGCCATGCTCTCTTATATGAAACTTCATAAGATAAAGGGTATATGGCAGGCCAATGCGAGACTTCTGGTATGTATAAGTCCGAGCCCAACTTCGGAACATCTCATACATATGACCCATAGATATGCAGATGATCTGAATGCAGACTGGTATGCAGTATATGTGGAATCTCCTGTTTCAGCAAGACTGAGGGACGAGCAAAAAAATGTTCTGGAAAAAAATATGCATATTGCCGAAGAACTGGGCGGTAAAGTTGTAAGGCTGAGCAGTATGAAACCTGCAGATGAGTTAATATCCTTTGCCAGAGGGAAAAATATAAATCTTATTATTCTTGGTTATACCAGAAAACCTTATATTGAAAGACTTCTGAAAGGCTCTATATTCAACGATATTCTGGAAAAAAGCAGCCCTATGCAGGTTCTTGTCGTTGATAGTACCGGTCCGACAAAGCAACATATCCAAAAGAAAATTATAAGAAAGCAGAAAATATCTTTTCCCTGGAAATCTTTATTTATGCCTTTTTTTATTATATTCTTTACTACAGGTTTTTCTTATATTCTGAAACCTTTACTTACTATAACAGATATTCCTTTAATATTTATACTGGCAGTAATTTACAGCGGCGTTGTATCCGGCCTGTATGCAGGTATATTGTCATCATTACTGGCTGTACTCTGTTTCGATTTTTTCTTTGTAGAACCATATCTTACATTTTCTGTTAGAGATGTAAGGTTTATCGTTACATTTTCAGTTATATTTATTGTAGGTATTGTTACAAATATATTTGCCGAGTTTATCAGAAGACAGAATGAATTTTCCAGAAAAAGAGAGAGGTATATTTCTACTCTTTACCAGTTCAGTCGCAATCTTCTTTCTTTTTCTGATTTAAAAGAACTGTTAAAATATACGGTAAAAGAAATATCCACTTTATTCGACCTTGATTCTGTAATACTTATACCTGATAAAGAACAAAAACTTACGTTAAGAGCAAAGAACAGAGGCAATATTGCTTTTGATGATCATGAAAAAAACGTTGCATCATGGGTCTTTTCTCATGGCGAACAGGCCGGCTTTGGTACGGAAACACTTCCTTCTGTGAAATGGAGGTTTATTCCTTTAAAAGTTAAACAGGGAGTCATTGGAGTCCTTGCTGTTTCTCCTCACAGAGAAGATTTTTATTTTTCCTCTGAAGAAGAATATCTTCTCGAATCCTTTGCCGGCATAATTTCCCCTGCCATTGCAAACAGTGTAGAGTTATAGATTTTTATATTATTCTTTTATTTTTACCTTAAGAGTAGCTGTAGCAATCGAATCGGGTGACGTATTTTCTACAAGAATAAATATATCTGTACTATCAGTGCCGAAATTATTTACGGTTTTTATTGCATTACTGCCGTTTACCGTCTGAGGATTAACAGCACTGTAAACACCATTACTGCAAAAGGAAGGAAATATATAGACTTTGCAGTTTGACGAAACTTCACTGAAATCAAGTTCGATAGAACCTTTAAAATTTTTTGATCTATAGCATTTATAGTCTACGGAAAAAGGTTGCACCGAAAAGGATAGAGTCTCATCTTCAGGCTCTACGGCATCTCTACTTATAATATAATTATATGGCTGCTCTGATGAACGATCTCCCAGATTATTAAAATATTGTTTATTAAAAAATGTGCCTCCCGTATAATAATCTTCTGCTATTTTATTAAAGGTTGCCACAAAATCACTGTCTGTTTCTTCACCTATTATTTTATTGAACCTGACCAGATCATCGGTAGCTTTAAATTTTTTCATAATCTTATGGAGAACTTCAGGGCCCTTTTTATTTATTATATAGCTCCACGCCGCATATCTGTAATAATAGCTTTGTTTTTCATTGGAATCAAAAGGACTTTTTAAAATATCATATCTCCATCTTCCTCCGGACAGATCATACATGTTTTTATTACTGGTTTTATTCATGGCATAATACTGCATGCATACAGCCATACTTTCATCAAACCAGTTCGGACAGAATTCTCTGTCAGTATAGCTGAACTGTATGAGGTGAAGTAACTCATGGTAACATGTGCTTTTTCCCATGTCTGTGTTCATATCCACAAGGTTTTTATTGAATGCCATATAACCTTTTGCTCCTGCAATACCACGGCTGCTCTTTCTGAAATCAGGGGCAGATTTTGAGGGATAAATATAGACATAAATACGATCCGATGTACCTGAGACCAGATTTGTTCTGACAGGACTGTTATATTTCAGGTCTGTTACATAGTAGTCACAGGCTTTTTCGAGTGTACTGGCAATAGATTCCGCGTAGTCTAAATCACTTTCATTACAGAAAAATACTTCAAACCGCCTGCTTTTATAAGAAGTCTGATAATCTGTATTTTTGCCTATACCGACTATAACAGGCTCGTCTACTGTGCCTTCTTCTTCTCCCTCTTCAATCCATTCGTTGATATCTTCATCGATACATGTGAGTTCCAGTATTATTTCCTGACTGGTACTGTCATAAGAATAGTCTACAGGAAGCCACTCTCCTCCGTCCCATGTGAGAGGTCTCTGTTCCTCTGATGCCTTTATTCTTACCGTGGCAGGTTCCTGTAATTCATCAGTATCATCTTTATTCCCCGAGGATATTTTGTATATTTCCTCTTCATTTACATCAGATGAGGTAATATTATTAATTTTTACTTTTGCTATCTCTACTGTTCCGTCCTCTTCCAGAGCACCGGGAGGAATTTCCACTGTCATATTGCCTTCTGTTATTGTTCCCCCGTTTTTTGCCGAAATTTCAGAAGTTTTGACTTCTGTTTCGGTCAGAGTAGATATAATATCAGGTGTCGGTGTAACAGGAACAGTGGTGGGAGAAATGGTTGGAGTGGAAATAACCGGTACTGCTGTGCTATCTCCTCCGCAGCCTGAGGATAATGCAATAAATAACAGAAAAAGAACAATTGCTAAATAATTTTTTTTCATTAATAACCTCCTGCCTCTGTAATTAGAGTGAAAAGTGAATAGTGAAAAG
>CALARM010000683.1 GCA_937888925.1 uncultured Synergistia bacterium
TGCCTTATATAATTTGTTTTACAAACAATAAATTAACCCTTATTTAATTTTTAATACTATATAAAAGACTAATTTTTCTTCTCCAGAGCCTGCCAGGCAGAAGCTTTTTACGGGTAACATTTTACCTGTTAAGGTACTTAGTAACCAGTGAGTGGGATAATCCTGTCAATTCACTACTTATTTATTTCTACAGTTTATATTGAAATCCTTGTTTTAAGTGTATTACATGAAAAATTGCTTTTTTTATTGACAACACCAATCACCTGCCCTATACTTTAAGTTTAGATATTTTATTCTGTTACGCATTACACGTCACGAAAAAGAAGGGAACTTTTATGGAAAATAAATTACAGAAATTGAAACATGCTATTGATTTAAATCAGGGAGCCCCCTTACCTGTAATACCGCAGATTACCTATACAACACACCAGCTTACAGGTATTACTATGTTAGAAGCTCTGGAAGATCCTGAAAAGATGGCTAAAGCCCTCATAGCAGGCTTTGAAGAAATAGGTTATGACGGTATATACAGCGGATGGGAATCTTCATTTAATATCATGGCAGAGGCCATGGGATGTAAAATGAAATATCCTGAAGATGATGTGCCCAGTGTGGCCGAAGGTATTGTGAAAAAAGAAGAAGACCTTGAAAAAGTGAACGTTCCTGATCCCTATACGAGTAAAAGGCTTTTACTTCACCTGGAGACTCTGAAACGTATAAGAAAACATGTCGGCCCTGATGTGCCGGTGTTGAATTATATCCCGGGTCCTCTGACTCTTGCAGGACTTTTAATGGGTACGGACAGACTTATGATGAATATTATGAAAAAACCGGATCTTGTTCACAGAACATGTGAGATTACTCTGAAGGCCGCTAAATCCTATGCACAGGCAAAGATTGACTGCGGCGGAGATGTAATGGTAGTGGCAGACCCTACCGCTTCATGCAGTCTTATCTCTCCTAAAATGTTTGATACATTCGCTTTCCCTTATTTAAAGGATATATTTTCTTTTATATCTGAAAAAGGTTCTGTCCCGTCTCTTCATATATGCGGCAATACTGCTCCTATACTGGAAAGACTTGCAGATACAGGGGCGAAAATAATAGAAATCGATCATGTAGTAAATCTTAAAGATGCAAAATCCAGAATTGGCAATAGAGTATGTCTTCAGGGGAATGTAGACCCCAGTAAGGTCATGCTTTTAGGCACCCCTGATGAAGTATATGAAATCTCCAGAAAGTGCATTGAAGAAGGAGGAGCAGGAGGAGGTTTTATACTAAGTACCGGCTGTGAAGTGCCCTTGAAGGCACCGATAGATAATGTAAAGGCTATGGTGAGAGCAGGACGAGAGTAGTGAAGGGTGAAGAGTGATGGGGGATGGGTGAAGGCTATTTAATGACTCACCGGTCACTGGTCACCGGTAACTGATAACTGGTCACTGGTCACTGCTCACTGGTCACTGAAAAAGAAAGGAGTTAAAAAACAATGGGAGACGTATTAAACCGGATGGCGGAAGCAGTGGTTTCTCTGGAAGAAGAAGAGGTTAAAAAACTTATGGAAAAAGCTCTGGAGGAACAGGTTCAGGCAGGGCAGATTTTATCTGAAGGACTTACTAAAGGGCTGAGGATGCTCGGAGAAAAATTTTCTTCAGGTGAACTTTTCATACCTCATATGATGATTGGAGCAGAAATAGTTCAGAACTGCGTGAAAATCCTTGAACCCCATCTGTTAAAATCAGGAGAAAAGGCGCAAAAAATGCCTGTCGTTATAGGAACGGTAGAAGGAGACCTTCACGATCTGGGAAAAAACCTTGTTGTAACAATGTTACAGGCTTCGGGATTTCCTGTAATTGATCTCGGCAGGGATGTGCCTAATATGGAATTTGTTAAGAAAGCCAGAGAAGTAAAACCATGTATTCTCTGCATGTCTGCTCTTATGACCACTACTATGATAAGGCAGAGAGAGGTAATAGACAGCTTAAAACAGGAAGGTATCAAATCGGAAGTTAAAGTTCTTATAGGAGGGGCGCCGATTTCTTCCGAATGGGCAAGAGACATTGGAGCAGATTCTTACGGTGAAGATGCTATGGAAGCTGTGGCAGAAGCAGAGAAAATGGCTGTTTAAAAAGAGGAGGTTTATTATGGAACAAAAAGAAATGAATGAAAGATTTGAACAGATAGACAAAAGATTTGATAAAATTGAAATAGATATAAGTGGCCTTTCTTCTATGTTTAAACTTATGATAGAAAAACTGGATAAAATGGATAAAAAACTTGATAGAATTAATATAAAGGTTGAGAAAAATTCCTGGACATTAAAAGAGCTTGAATGCAGGGTAGAGGATGTGGAGGCAAAATTTGCAACTACATAATTGAAGATTACAGGAAATTTCATTAATTGATTCTATGTATAATTTTCGCGTCACGCGTTACGCGTCACGCGTCACGATAATTAAAAGGAGAATTTGTTTATGAGACCGGTATGTTCTATTTTAACAGAAGATGATATAAAGAAAATCGTTAAATCGGCATTTGAATTACTTGAAACAAAAGGCGTAGTAGTTCATAACAGAAAAGCTCTGGAAATTTTTGAAGCAGGCGGAGCGAAAGTAGATTATTCCAGCGAACTTGCCCTTATACCGTCACATGTTGTAGAAAAAGCTCTGGAACTGGCTCCCGGAAATATAAAACTTTATAATAGCGAAGGACAGACTGCTATGGATCTCGGAGGATATAATGTCCATTATGATCCCGGCTCTGCAGCCATTAATTTTCTGGATCACAGTACAGGAGAGGTAAGAAAACCTGTCACAAAAGATTTTGTCGAGTTCATACAGATTGTGGAACAGCTTAAATATATAGATGCCCAGAGTACTGCTTTAGTCTGTGTCGATGTTCCTGAAGAAATTGCCGATCGTTACAGGCTCTTTCTTGCTTTAAAATATGGGAAAAAACCTGTTATAACGGGAGCTTTCTCTATAGATGCTCCTTCTGCCATGTATGAAATGCTCTGCCTTCTGTCCGGAGGCCCGGAAGCACTCAGAGAAAAGCCCAGGGCTATTTTTGACGTATGTCCCTCTCCTCCTTTAATGTGGAGTGATGTTACGAGCCAGAATTTAATAGATTGTGCCAGATGGGGCATACCTTATGAACTTGTATCCATGCCTCTTGCAGGTGGAACGTCTCCTGCTACTCTTGCAGGAGCTCTGTTACAGCATACTGCAGAAAATCTGAGCGGAGTCACACTCGGTCAGCTTGCCTGTCCGGGGGCAAAAGTAATTTACGGAGGTTCTCCTGCCATATTTGATATGAGAAAAGGCACAACACCTATGGGTGCTATTGAAACAATGATGCTGGATTCTTCCTATAATCAGATAGGGAAGCACCTCGGTCTTCCCACTCATGCCTATTTAGGCATGACAGATGCAAAGGTACCTGACAGTCAGTGCGGTGCAGAGTCTGCCCTTGGTATAATACTCGGAACCCTTGCAGGTGTTAATGTCATATCAGGACCCGGTATGATGGATTTTGAAAGCTGTCAGAGTCTTGAGAAACTTATCCTTGATAATGAACTGTGCGGAATGGCCAGAAGGCTTACAGGAGGTATTGACACTTCCGATGAAGCAATAGCCCTGGATATTTTAAAGGAAGTCGGTCATGAAGGTAAATTCCTCACTCACAGACACACACTGAAGTGGTTTACTAAAGAGCAATTTATTCCTTCTCCTGTCATAGATCGTTCTACCAGAAGGGAATGGGCCGATAGCGGAGAAAAGAGCTGCAGAGAAAGATCGAAAGATATGATAGATAAATTGCTTAAATCAGCTAAAGGTAAAGTAATAGATAAAGAAACAGAGAAAAAATTGAATGATATTATGTTATCACAGAAAGGTTTTCCTGAGAAATTAATAGAAGGGTAATCAGGTAACGCATAACGCGTAACGGGTATGTCCACCCACTCGTTACGCGTCACGCGTCACGCGTCACGCCTATATGATTTTTAATGATTTTTTCCATCTCTTAAAACAATACGGAAATATAAGAAAATGTGTTCACTGTGAAGCCTATGAGCATGCCATGTCTCATATGAGTGAAGATGCACCTGCGTATTTGAATGAAGATTGGAACAGTAATGCTATAGTTATTAAAACAGAGGTTTACGGGTTTGTAAACTGTGAAGTCTGTCCTCCTGCAGTAATACTCGGTGAGTATCTTGAAAAGAGGCATAAAAGAAAGGCCTGGAAAAAGAAGAAACTTTTGGATAGTGAAAAGTGAGCAGTGATCAGTGACCAGTGACCGGTGACCGGTGACCGGTGAGTCATTAAATAGCCTTCACTCTTCACTCTTCACCCTTCACGCTTCACGCTTTCTTCTTCTTTTTCTTATCCCATTGAAACCATGACGTTACAGAGTGTTTCATCGTTTTCCAGAATACCTTTTCTCTTATCTTTAAGAGTGCCTGTCTTGCCGCTTCCTGTTCAGCTTCTTTTTTATTATCTCCTTTACCCTGGCCGATTTCTTTTCCGTTTACGGAAACAGATACATTGAAATGTTTACAGTGTTCCGGTCCGTCTTCTTTTATTACCGAATATTCCGGCACGGATTTATATTCCTTCTGTGCTATTTCCTGGAGGGCAGATTTATAGTTATAATATTTTCCCGTAGTAAGTTCTGATAGTTCATCAAGAACATTTCTTTCTATAAATCTTTTTGCGCTCTCCCATCCTCCGTCACGGTACAGGGCTCCTATAACACTTTCGAATGCGTCTGCAAGGACTGATTTGAGTTTCCTTACATTTTCACCTTTTTCCAGCTCTTTACCTATAAGGAGAAACTCCTTCATTTCCAATTTTTCTGCCAGCCTTGAAAGGGTGTCGCCGCAGACGAGAAAACCTTTTAATTTTGTAATCTGTCCTTCATTGTGATTCGGATATTTATTAAAAAGGAATTCCACTACAACCAGGTCCAGCACTGCATCTCCGAGCAGTTCGAGTCTTTCGTTGCAGCTTACATGATTCCACCCTTTTTCATCTGCATAAGATTTATGTATCAGTGCATTATGTATAAGAAGTTTATCGTTGAAGCGATAATCTATTTTACGTTCAAATCTGCACAGTTCCAACTGACGTTTTGCCGATATACTCATATCAGTGACCAGTGAACAGTGACCAGTGATCAGTGAGATTTTGCTCACTGTTTACTGCTCACTGTTCACTGTTTTTTCCCCTCCTCGCATTTTTTACAAATTCCGTATATTTCCAGCTTATGATAGAGAGATTTAAAATTATTTTTTTCAGCCATTTCAAGTTGAAGTCTTTCAATCTGAGGATGGTGAAATTCATGGATTTGCCGGCATTTTATACATATAAGATGATCATGATGGGTATGACCGTACACATGTTCATACCGTGTCTGACCGTCTCCGAACATTCTTTCCTGTGCCAGATTGCATTCACAGAGTAATTTCATCGTTCTGTACACTGTAGTATAACCTGCTTTTATCCGTTTCTTCCTTAATATAGTATAAATTTCATCTACAGTCAGATGTTTTTCTATGGAGAAAAAAATATCTGCTATTGCCTGCCTCTGCTGTGAAACATTAAGGTTATGATCATTTAAATATCTTATAAAAATTTCTTTTTCAATCGCTTTTGTTAATAAAGTCAATTATTATTTCACCTCATTAAAAGTGACGGGTAACGCGTCATCCGACGCGTTACGGGTGAGTCGTGATGCGTGATGCGCAATGGGAGTTTATTTAAACGCCCCTACTGGTCACTGGTCACTGGTCACTGATAACTAAAACAGCCCCACCGTATTTCCATTCTCATCTATATCAATATGTACCGCTGCAGGTTCGGAAGAAAGTCCCGGCATAGTCATCATTTTTCCCAGTATTGGATAGAGAAACCCTGCCCCTGCAGATGCTCTTATATCATCTACGGGAACGGTAAAATGCTTCGGCGCACCTTTAATCGTCGGATCATGCGATAGGGACAGATGCGTTTTGGCCATATTTACAGGCATTTTATCATAACCGAGTTTTTTGTAAAGCTTCAATCTTTTCTTTGCCTGAGGTGAGAATGAGACTCCGTCTGCACCATAAATTTCTTTTGCTATTGTTTCAATCTTTTCTTCTATTGAAATGCTCAGGTCATAGAGGAAACGGAAATTATTCGGTTTCTCACAGGCTTTTACAACGGCTTCTGCCAGTTCTACAGCACCTTCTCCGCCTTTTGCCCAACACTGAGATTCTGCCGTAAAGTCTGCTCCCTTTTCTATGGCTATTCTCTTTACTGCTTCCACTTCTTCCTCTCTGTCGGAGGTAAATCTGTTTACGGCAACTACTGCCGGTATGCCATGCTTTTTTACTATCTCTATATGTTTTGCAAGATTTTCACACCCTTTTATAAGGGCAGGCATATTCAATTCTTCAATCTTTTCCTGTGGAAGAGGCACTCCCGGTTTTGCAATATAGGCTCCTCCATGCATTTTTAGTGCCCTTATGGAGGCAACTATGACTGCTGCATCAACCCTGAGACCTGAAAGTCTGCATTTTACATTTATTAATTTTTCAAAGCCGCAGTCAGAGCCAAATCCGCATTCTGTTACAACATAATCGGCAAGTTTAAGAGCAACCATATCTGCAAGGGCGGAATTATTTCCATGGGCTACATTTGCAAAGGGGCCTCCGTGGATTATTACAGGCGTATTTTCTGTGGTCTGTACCAGATTGGGCTTTATGGCTTCTTTCATAAGAACAGTCATGGCACCTGCTGCTTTTATATCTTCAGCAGTTACAGGTTTCCCGTCAGGCGTAAACCCTACAACCATTTTAGAGAATCTTTTTCTCAGGTCGAAAAGTCCTGTAGTAAGGGCAAGTATTGCCATGGTTTCAGACGCCACTGTTATATCATAGCCTGTTTCCCTGGGAATACCGTTCTGACTCCCTCCGAGGCCTGTAATAATATTTCTGAGTGCTCTGTCGTTCAGGTCAACACATCTTCTTATAAGTACATTCTGCGGGTCAATATTTAATTTATTTCCGAGAAGTATGGAAGTGTCGGTCATAGCTGCAAGGAGATTATGGGATGTTTCCACTGCATGACAGTCACCTGTGAAATGGAGGTTTATCTGTTCCATAGGAAGAACCTGTGAATAACCTCCTCCGCATGCTCCTCCTTTTATACCGAAGGTCGGACCTTTTGACGGCTGGCGGCTTGTATTACAGACTGATTTGCCGATCCTCGCAAGTCCCTGCCCCAGGCCGAGAGCGGTAACAGTTTTACCTTCTCCGAGAGGTGTCGGAGTAATGGCGGTAACTGCTATGAATTTCCCTTTTTTACTTTCCTTCAGTCTCTCCAGTATGGAAAGAGAGATTTTTCCGATGTATTTTCCGTAAGGTTCCAGTTCGTCTTCCAGAATACCGAGTTTTTCCGCTATGTCTTTTACAGGTTTCAATGTAGCTCTCTGAGCTATTTCCAGATCGTTCAGCATGTGTTAAATTCTCTCCTTTTTTATCTGTGATAAATATTACATGACGCGTAACGCTTAGTACCGCTCCAAATAAGTTCGTAACCATTTTATCAGCTTCTGCCTGACAGG
>CALARM010000684.1 GCA_937888925.1 uncultured Synergistia bacterium
TGATGAAAAACCTTTTCCATAATATCATAAAAAGCTCCCACAAAAAGCTGGCCGAATACATGGGCTTCTCCTGTAAGTTCATCTTCCTGCTGCATCTGGGGCAGTAAATAGGGATTACTGTAAGTATAACTGTTTATGGCGCTCCTTATAAAAGGTTTACCCATGACACTCTGTCCGAACTGTTCTCCTATACGGGACAGAAGATTTTCTTTCCTGAAATTTCCCCCTGTTTCTTTAAGAAATAATTCGCATACCTTATCTTCCTGAAGAGAAGCTAACATACTGACTATATCGCTGAATGCTTCATGTATGGCTTCTGTTTCAATATTCCATTTCAGAAAATTCGGTTTCATACCGTCTAATCTGGCATGACCTGTTTCGTGGGCACCTATATCAAAAGACTTCCCTGTCTGTATGGTCTGACCTGTTTTTTTATCTTTAAAATGGAAAAAATTAAGAGTGCCGTCTTTTTTATTATAGAAAGCATTGGCCATTACTCCCTTATCGGGGTTTATAATTATCTTATCACGGCCGAAAGACCAGGGTATTTTTTTACCGAGAAATTTCTCTGTCATATTTATGACTTTATCAACGGTGACAAAGGTTTGAACATTTATAAATTCCGGTTCTTCAGGAGAATATATAAAATTGCCGTCACTTCTGGGCTTTACATCACCGTTTGTATCTATTCTTTCATTGTCCGGGCCGGGTGTAATATTGGTACCGGCAATTTTAGTAAGAACAGGTTCCGAAACAGAAGGATCCTGGGGATAATAGCTGGCTCCTATATCTTTCCTTGAACCTATTGATACAGTATCTTTTAAAGAGTTATTACCGGTTTTAACCTTATGTCTTTCAGGATGAGATGAAATATTATTAATTTTTACTTCTATTTTCATAATTACAAATTCTCCTTTGCTACAGGTAATTTTCTTATGCGTGAAGCTGTGTCTTCCATCAATATAATTGCCCCTTCAATCAATGATTTTTCAATATCAGGCCATACACTTATCAACTTATTGCAAAGATTATCTGGATGACTGTTACGAAGGCGAAAAATAATAACAGACGGTTCTCTGTCACCGGAGAAAGCCAGTAAATGCCCGTAATCAAGGTCATGAGTAATAATTATTTCTCCATTAATCCTGGCTTCTCTAATGATCTCAATATCGCTGGCCTTTGATTTCCCGATGTCTCTTACATGCCGGTATGTATGTCCCATAAATACCAGTTTTTTACCAACTGCAAGGGGAACATTCATATTTAATAGAAATTTCATTAAACAGCAGACCTTTCTAAGATAGGAATAAATCTTTCTTCCATCATACAAGAAGCATAACCCAGAGCCTGATATATATCCTCTTTTTCCAGTTCAGGCCACTCTAAGAGTATCTCATCTAATGTCATACCGGAACTCAGGTAGCTCAATATTGAAGATACAGGGATTCTAAGACCACGAATACATGGCTTCCCAAAACATTTATCAGGTTCTATGGTAATTCTATTAAATTTATAATGATATATTTCCATAATTAACGTCTCCATTCAGTGAAATTATAGCATAAATATCTAAAAAAAACACAATAAAAAGTCTATAAAAAAGGTTTTTATAAAATTTTAAATTATTTTTTTATAAAAGGGAATAAATTTTTAAATGCTTCGACTAACAGGGTGTCAGAAATAAAACAGGGTAAAAAGAAATTATCCGGATATTCCCCCATATCGTGACGGGTAACGCGTAACGCGTCACGAGAAATTTAAAGAAACATTTCAATATTTAATCTACAAAATATTTTAAGGAGGAATTTAACATGTTTAAACACGGTTTAATATTATGGACACTTATAATGACATTTTTCTCTATACTTGTATTTCAGGTTTATAGTAATAAAATATCTATGGCATCAAACCCTCAGGTAACACCTGTAGCAGTAACACCGACTCCCGTTGTAGTTGAACCTGTCCAGGTTCCTCAGAGACCTGTTCCTACTATGTCACCGGAAGAACTGAAAAAATATGAAGCCTATCTTCAGGTAATAAATAATACTGCCGGAATGGTAAGTAATGATCGTGCCAGACAGCTTGTGCAGAAATACGGCCTGAATATTCAGAATGTTACATGGGAAGATACGGGACGTTTCAAGGGATCATCTGTTGGCCCGAATATAAGTGATATGACCATACAGGTCCAGCAGATGTACCCCGGAAGTCAGAACTATAGTTCTACATATATGCCTGTCATAAGATATGATAATTTTTCAGATAAAACTGCAGATATTTCGCCCGATCAATTTTATCTTCTTGCAGGCAACGAGAAAGGTAAGGCTCTGGAGCCTGTTACACTGAAAGAATTCCTTAAAGATATAACTAAATATCTCCACAATCCGGAAGGATGGAAAAATCAGAATACTTCACTCCTTGCAAAGAGAGACAGCCATGTTCTCGTAAGTGCCCAGGCATGTTTTCTCCCTGTGCCGAAAGACGGAAAAGCAAAATTTAATCCCTTCCTTTTCAACTATCAGTCCTACGGAAATAACCCGGCTGTTCTTACCATACTTGCCACAAGAGAAGGCACAAGCGTGTCAACAGGAGGACGGTGCATATTCTTCAATCAGAACGGACAGAGAGCAGCTTTCACAGGTCAGAGAATCAGTGATTTCCAGGAAGAAGTAAAAGAAGGACAGAGTGACGGAAACAGCGCTGTTCAGGCAAACGGTGAGAGCGGACTGAATGTAGTTCTCCTCATACAGGTGCCTCTTAAACAGAAGCATGTTCAGAGATATAATACAGGTTTTAGCTCTAATGAATCTGTCCAGTGCTGTGACAGTTTATGTAAATCGGCAGTAAGTGATGTGGAAGAAGCAGTCATAGGTCACGGCGAACTGGAAGGACCCTATGCCGAAATTGCAAATCTTGACATAGAAAGAGATGAAAGATTTCCGATACGTGTGACAGTTCAGTATTATAAAGCAACCAGTAACGGAGTTTTATCGGAAGAAGATATAAAAGACATAAGGAAACAGATCGATAAAACCTATTCACAGGCAGATTATGTGGGAAGCCTTGTTACAGAAGGTTATACGGGAAGACCGACAGAATATACGGGATCAAAAGAAAAACC
>CALARM010000685.1 GCA_937888925.1 uncultured Synergistia bacterium
TTCCGTCAGGATTTATGGCATAAAGATGTTTATCTTTTGAGCCGAAATATATGGTGCCTGATTTGGTGACTGAAGGTGTCGACGTTACAAACCCTCCTGTAGTGAATCTCCATTTCATTTTCCCTCTTTTATTATCCAGCGCATAGAGGTGTTTATCCCAGGAACCGAAATAAAGGGTGCTATCAGGGCCTATTACCAGACTGGAAGAAATATTATCCTTAACCCTGAATCTCCACTTGAGCTTTCTTCCTCTATGAGGTCTTGAATATTCACTGACTCCGGTATTCTGAAGATTGCCACGGAATTTTGGCCACGGAGTCTGTGCCAGAGCATTGATTCCTGAAGAACCTTTCTGCGGATAGAATACAAGTTCTGATTTTTCCTTTTTACGCCAGAACATTTACATATTCCTCCCTGAGTAAAGCCATAATATACTGATCATAATATTTGCCTTCCACGAAAAGCCTTTTTTTGAGACATCCTTCAATATTAAAACCGCATTTTTCATAGCATTTTATAGCACGTTTATTATATTCTGCCACATTTACTTCAATTCTTCTTAAAGAAAGTTCATTAAAAGCAAAATCAATTAAAGTCAAAATAGCATCTGTACCATAACCTTTACGCCAGTATTCCTTTTCACCTATCATTATAATAATATAAGATGAACCTTCCCTCCATCTTATATCATAGAGATCTATTGTACCTATTGCCTTTTTATCGAAAGCATGTATAATAAAAAATTCTTTTGTCCTGTCAAAAATACTGTTATTATAGCAGATTTCTACATCATCAAAGGAAGGAGGGAAAGGATGAATATTTAAAAGACTGTGTATTTCAGGATCATTCCACCAGATCCAGATTCTACTGTAATCTTCTTTTTCGGGCCTTCTGATACAGGATTTTTTACCGAACAACATAGATGGTCATCCTTTATAGTTAATATAGTAAGTAGTGAGCTGACCTTATACTGCACCGGGTAAATTAGTAACCATTCTATCAGCTTCTGCCTGACAGGCTCTTACGAAGAAAAATAATTTGCCTTATATAATTTGTTTTACAGACAATAAATTAACCGTTATTTAATTTTTAATTCTATATAAAAAACTAATTTTTCTTCTCCAGACCCTGCCAGGCAGAAGCTTTTTATGGATACCCTTTTACCTGTTTCGGTACTTAGCATAAAGTCTTCCTCCCATTACGGGTCACGAATATATTATATCAGGTTTACAACAAATTTTCCAAACAATGTTACAAAAATTTAACACTATGTTAACAAATTTTCTATTATATATGATATAATTAAAACAGATAATTTTGAAAAAATTAAGTCAGGGGGGAGAGATATGGCCCAGAGAAGACAGAATGATGATGGATTGGCTGCCATTAATGCCGTATCAGCAAGAAGGAAAAAACCGGGTATTACTCTCGGTACAAGGGTAGATACAATTCATGGCAAAAAAATGACAGAAATCTCACGTAAGGGACAGGCACAGGGACTTCATGGCCAGGAAAAATCGGTCTGGCTAAAAGATCGTGTTACTCTGAGTGTAGAAGCACAGTTATTATTGATGGAAATGAGAAGAACCAGTCCTGTTGACCTGGAAAATATGGAATATACCAACAGGATAGATAATCTGGAAGTAAAATCAAATATTCATGTCCAGATACTTCCATTTGGCGCATATCGTCTCTGTTTTAAAGGTTAATTACGTTAATAATATCGTTTAATAATATATATTTGCACTATTCAGTGTAAATAAAGCTGTTTAATTTAAAGGTAGAGGGATTTTCATTTTTAATGGCGTAAAATCAATCTTTCAGGATAATTTATTTAAAGAAAGTTAATCTAAATAATTTATAAAAAAACCGAAAGGTTTTTTTATTTTTATAAGGAATTTTTATATGGTTTAGACTTGAAGGTTTAAGGTTAAAAACTATTTTCTATGGCTAAACTATTATAAACCTTAAACTATAATCCCTGAAAGGCAGAAAATATATGGGTGTATATAAAGAATATAAATCCCACAGAGATCCCAGGAAATTTCTGGAAAAATTCTCAAAAAACATATCATCTTCGGACAAAGAAGAAGACGAAGAAATTTCAGAGGAAACCACAGAGGAAACAGAAGGGGAAAAATATAAAGTTCCTGTTTCACGGGCTGCTATGGATTATAGATATGTGAATAAAAAATGTCAGGAATTTCTGGTAGATCTTATTTCAGAGGAAAATTTTCGTTTTATTTTACAATCGGAAAAAGAAAAACTGGATAAATTCGGAAAAGGTTTTGATAATTTCGGCTTCAAATCTAAAGGATTATCGTGGGAAAGAGAACTTCAGGTAAAAAATTTATTTTTAAAATCTGTAAAAGAATTTGAAACAGGCCTGAAACATCTTGAAGAATATTTGGAGAAGAGACATAAATCTTTTTTAAATTCTGCAACTCAGCTTATAACATCAGGAGGAGAAAAAGCTGCCTTTGTACGACAGCTTCTCGGGAAAACAGCAAAAGAAATCATAGAAGATATAAAATCCTATCTTGAAAAAGAAGGACAGATAAAAACACTGGAACCTTCCGGTGATACTGCAACAGAGATTACGGTAAAAAAAGAAATTTATACAGACCCGGTCCAACAAATACAGGAAGAACCGGCCCGGCAGATACAGGAGACAGAACCGGCCCGGCAGATACAGGAAATTACCGGTATTCCTGTTCCGGAAGAAAGAGAAGAAATATTTATTCCTGAGAGAGAGACTTACAAACTGGATATTGAACTTCTTGGCTCTATTCCCATCTTTTCAGGCCTCCCATCACAGGACATGGAAGAAATAGTTCCTCTACTTCATATAAGCACTCACAATGAAGATGAAATTCTATATAGAGAAGGAACGGAAGCAGACAGAGTCTATATTGTTGCTTCAGGAGAAATTGCCCTTTATAAAACAATGTCTTCTTATCCGGAAAAATCTGTAATAGTAATCAATATTAAAGAGGGAGATATTTCCGGCGATATGGATGTTATAGACGAAGGGTCGAGGGCAACAAATGCAAAGATAATTTCTCCAGGTGCTGAATTATTATCTATATACAGGGAAGATTTTCTTGGCATGCTAAGAAGTTATCCGCAGATAAGTCTCAATTTGAATAAAATTTATTCTTTCAGGTTAAGAGATATTTTACAGAAACTTACCGTATAGAAACGTGAAATACGAAACAATCAATTTTAATTTAGAAAAGAAGTCATGTATATGTATACTGTTTATACAGGAAAAGATATTAAAGAGTCATCAGAATATTTAAAGAAAAGGCTTGAGAGGGAATTATCCGTAAAAGTTGATATTATCTTTGAAGAAAAATTACATACCCTCCAGGATCTGTTAAATTATTCAAAACTTATGAAAGACATAGATAAAGCAGGAGGTTCTTTCACAAGTTACCAGGATTTTCAGGTAAAAAATATAAAAAAACATGAAAAGAAACAAAGCAGTCTATCTATGAATATATATCCCGAATATATAGATACATTTGCTTCTATAATTCAGAGTCTATTAGATAAAAACTTTTCCTTCGAAGTGAGAATTTACGAATAGGGAGGGACTTTATGTGAGTCACAGAATAAAATATATTTTAACGATCTTAATATTATTTTTTAATATATCTCTATGTAAAGGGGAAACGATAGAAGAATTATTCGAAAAAGGTAATTCTCTGGCAAATAACGGAAGATACGAAGAAGCTATTGACTGTTACAACAGGATTTTAGATAAAAACCCCGCTATTATCGAAGCATGGAACTATAAAGGTATAGCACTTCATAACATGTTTATCTATAAAGGAGCTATTGACTGTTACAATAAAGCACTGGACATCAGCCCGAAATACATAGAAGCTCTCGTTAACAAAGGACTATCACTTTCAAAACTCGGAGAATATGATGAAGCTGAAGACTGTTATAATAAAGCACTGGATATAAATCCGAATGATATAGAAATACTCATAAAAAAAGGTTGCTGCCTTTATAACAGAGGAGATTATGACGGAGCCATAGACTGTTACAATGATGTACTGAATATTAATCCAAGATATGTGAGAGCATTGAATTATAAAGGAGTAGCACTGCACAACCAGGGAGAATACGAAGAAGCTCTGGAATGTTATAATGAAGCATTAAATATTGATCCGAATTATACTGAAGCATGGGATAACAGGAAAATTACTCTCAGAGCTTCAGGGAAATATTAGAACAGTTACCAGTTATCAGTGACCAGTGACCGGATGCCAGTTATTATACACTTTTCACTTTTCACTTTTCACTTTTCACTTTTCACTTCCCACTTCTCACTTCCCACTTCTCACTTCTTCTTTATTATTTTCTTCACAAGACCGGCCACAACCGATATAAAAGAAACCATAACGGCATATAAAGCTATGGCTACAAGGGATTCACGTTCCAGATGAGGAGGTGATACAGATGAAACTGTGCCAAGTAAATGAAAGACAGGATATAAAAAAAGACCGGTTATCTTGTAAATTATATTATCCTTTACTCCGATGATTAAAAAAGCAAATCTCAAAGTAATAAGGGATAAAATTACAGTGAATATATAATTAATTATGTTGATGGCAATAGTTATCTTTTTTACAGTTGAAAAATCTGTTATAACCTTTTTATTAAGTTTTCCAGATACATCCGATATACCGGTAAAAGGTAATCCCGTTTCACTCCCAATTATAATCTCATTATTATTTATCAGACGGGATTCATCTGTAAGACCGGTAAAAGGTATTACATAAATGTCCTTTACCAATTCCTCCGGCATTTTTAACACCACCTTATTTTAATTCATTATCTATTAATATTATACCCGAAATATATTGCTAAATTGTTAATAATATTAATAAATTGTTAATAAATTGTTAATAAATTGTTAACTTTATAAAAATAAACATGAGTTATACATTTTTGAAATAAATAGTGAGTGGAAGATTGCCTCTGCCACTCACTAACAGCCATGACCGGGTGGTCACAACGAAGAATGAGAAGTTATTTCTCTCTTCACCATTCACCCTTGACCTATTTCTCCTCTGTAATTCCTGCCATTTCCCAGTAAAGTTTATTCTTCCTCTTAAAACTCTCTTCATCCGGGTAATTTCCTGCAGATTTTACCCTGTAAAGTTTTCCGGGAAGTTCAAGAGAAAAGGGATTGAAACCATTTGCCATCTTAAAAGCCATTTTTTCCATATGTATTCTTTTACTTAAATCATCCAGACTATGTTCATCCCAGGTATAGCCCTGAAGATTCAACAATTTAATTACTCTGTCTTTTTTATAAATTTCCCTGGCAAAAAGGCATATTACAAGACTGTTCAATATAAAACGCCATCTCTCTTCCGCAAGGAGCGTTTCCACCTGCTTTACTTCATCTATCTGAGTGGTAAGAAGTTTCTGATCCAGACTGTAAGAAGCATTATCTAAATGGGAATGGCGGTTACCGACACAGAAGCCGAGATAGGTATTTTCTCCTGTCATATATCCCGGAGCTTCATTTTTTCCGAAACATATAGCAAGGTCAAGGCCTCCATATTTTCTTCCGCAGTAATCTGCCCCTGCTTCAAGATCCCTGTAAAATTCATTGTAACCTTTAGCAATTCTCTTCATCATCTCCATATATGTAGAAGTATCACCGAAAGCCACAGGTATATCTGTATGCTTTAAATTTATTACTCCATGGAGAAATGCATCTGTAGCCCACGCAAGGGTTACCCCCATACTTATGGCATCCCATCCCTGTTTTTCAATATAGTCAAGTAATTTTAATATATCAGGCGCATAACTTACACTCAGATTGCTTCCCAGGGCATAGATAAGTTCATGATCATAGGAAACTTTCACTGTTTTATAATGGCATGGCTCGGAGAATTTTTCCCTGAGTTTTCCTATGTGGATACATCCTACGGGACAGTGAGCACAGGCAGTATGCTGAATCAGATAATCAGAAGCAAATTTCTCGCCTGAAATCTGTGAAGAACCTTCAAAATATCCCTGGGAAAAATTCCTTGTAGGAAGACCTCCTATTTTACTCAGAGGTATTACATTCACAGATGTTCCATAGTCATGATATTTTTTCATAAGTGTTGATTCTTTAATCTCAGTGTAAATCTCAGTATAAAATTTATTATATTCTTTTTTATCAACTACCGGTAAAGATTTTGTTCCTCCAATAACAAGTCCTTTAAGATTTTTACTTCCGAATACTGCACCTATGCCAAGACGGCCGAAATGGCGTGAGCCGTCAATTGTAACACATGCGAACCGGGAAAGTCTCTCCCCTGCCGGGCCAATTCTCGCAACAGAGAGTTTTCCTTTACCTCCTTCTGCTTCTCTCAAAATCCTTTCAGTAGCAGGGGCAGACTGCCCCCAGATAGAACCTGCATTCTTAAATTCTACTTTATCATCGTAGATACATATATAACATGGCTTTTTCGCTTTTCCCGTTATTATTATAGATGAAAAGCCCGCACTGTTCATACCCTGAAAAAACCGTCCTCCACCATGGGACTCACCCATATTTCCTGTAAGAGGTGATTTGAACATGGCAACAGTTTTTGTTATTACAGGGAAATAGCCGTTTAAAGGGCCTGTATTGAATATAACCGGATTTTTCGGATCCATAGGGTCTATATCCTTCGGGCATTCCCTGTTTAACAGTTTTGTACCTGCCCCTGTACCGCCCATCCATTGAGCATAAAGGTCACTGTCTTCCGATATATCGTATTTTTTTGTTTCCAGGTCTATTTTTAATATTTTTCTGTGCATAATAACCTCCTCGTAATGGGTGACGCGTAACACGTGACGCGAGATTAATTAAGAATAGAAGTAAAATAATTATAACATGCTTTCTGTAAAGAGCAAAATTTTGTAGCGTTCAGCTATCAGCAGACAGCAGTCAGCTTTTACAGGAATTACATAATAAAT
>CALARM010000686.1 GCA_937888925.1 uncultured Synergistia bacterium
ATGAGGAGGAGATTATTATGGCACTCAGGGAAATGATAAGGGCTTCATCTGATGACGTGGTAAGAGAATTACTTGAATACAGAGATAAAGCACTTCACGATGAAGCTACAAGACTTTTTGAGGCAAGAGAAGAAGGCATGGCTGAAGGCATGGAAAAAGGCAGAGAAGAAGGCAAAATAGAAGCAGCAAGAAAACTACTTAAAGAGGGAATGAAAAGAACCGATATTGCAAGAATACTGGAACTTAAAGAAGAAGATTTTTAAAGGAGAAAACGAATTTTTAGTATGTCACGAAAAGAAATGACCTACTCTGAAAAGGTAGCAATAGAATTACGTGAACACAGAGAGAAAGCACTTCACGATGAAGCTACAAGACTTTTTGAGGCAAGAGAAGAAGGCATGGCTGAAGGCATGGAAAAAGGCAGAGAAGAAGGCAAAATAGAAGGCAAAATAGAAGGCAAAATAGAAGCAGCAAGAAAATTTCTTAAAGAGGGCATGAAAAGAACCGATATTGCAAGAATACTGGAACTGAAGGAAGAAGATTTTTAAATTATGGGTAAATACGACGAGGCGTGGAAGGAAATAATAGAAAATCTTTTTGAACAATTTATGTACTTTTATATGCCAGACCTGGCAGAAGATATAGATTTCACTAAAGGCTTTACCTTTCTGGACAAAGAATTCCAGACTATAGCAGGCCAATCGGAAGATACATCAAGAATACTGGATAAGCTTATCAGGGTATACCTGAAAAATGATGAAGAAACATGGATACTGGTTCACATCGATGTACAGGAAGAAAGTAAAGATGATTTTGCCGGAAGAATGTTCAGGTATTTCTATAGAATATTTGATAAATATAATAAAAAGATAGTAAGTCTTGCCTTGTTTACAGGGACAAGCAGAACATATCAATTAAAATACGACTATAATTTTTATAAAACAAAATTGTTATACGAATACAGACATGTTAAGCTGGTAGATTATAAAGAAAAACATCTGCTTGAAAATAAAAACCTCTTTGCCCTTGTAACACTTGCAGTAAAGTACAGTCTTAAGAGTAAAACAGATGAAGAAATGAGAGCTAAATTCATAAGAAAACTCATAAAGCTTATGATAAATCGGGGATATAACAAAGAAGACATTGCAAATCTGATAAGATTTATAGATGTCCTGCTGGAAGTTGAAGATGAAAAATTAAACAGGTTAATTTATGAAGATATTTATGAACTTTATAAAAAAGAAGGTGGTCTTATGTTTCTTGCAAACTTTGAACGGAAGGCTATGGAACAGGGGCTGGAACAAGGCAGGATGGAAGGTCTGGAAGCAGGCAGAATGGAAGGTCTGGAAGCAGGCAGGATGGAAGGTCTGGAAGCAGGCAGGATGGAAGGTCTGGGAAAAATGATAGAAACGGCAAAGAACCTGTTAAGAAAAAAAATTGATTTAGATACAATAGCTGAATGTACAGGGTTAACCATAGATATGATAAGGAATCTGATAAAAGAAATAAAGGATTTAGAATAACGTTATGCTCCTTGCAAAGTTTGAGCAGAAAGCTATGGAAAAAGGCATGGAAAAAGGCCTCAGACATACAGCCATAAAAATGATGGAAGATAAAGTTGACATAGAGCTTATAGCTAAATATACAGGACTTACACTGGAAAACATAAAGAAAATATTTGAGGAAGAAAGTAAAGAGAAGGAGTAAAGAGAAGGAATAAATGGACGAGAAAATAATTACAGAAGAAATTTCTGAGACAACAGAAGAAGTAAAAGAAGAAAAAAAAGTTCCCCCTTTGAATACGATATATTTTTATCTTACAAAGGGGTGTAATCTATGCTGCCGGCACTGCTGGGTGGCACCGAAACACCAGACCGAAGAGACGAAATATCCGGAACTTTCTCTTGACCAGTTCAGGTCTGTTATAGAACAGGCAAAACCTCTGGGGCTTACAGGTGTGAAACTTACAGGGGGAGAACCTCTTATGCATTCTCAGATCAGGGAGATACTTCAGATTATAAAGGATGTAGATCAGATCATAGCATGATAAAAACGTAAAGTTTGATTTACAAGGAGATTTTATCAATGGAAGTTATGTATACACCAAGATCAGTGGAGATATCCATAACAAATAAATGTAATCTTCGCTGTAAATATTGTTTTCACTTTACAAGTGAAGGAGATACAGGGAAAGACTTATCTTTAGAAGAATGGCTTACTTTTTTCAAAGAATTAAATACCTGTGCTGTTATGGACCTATGTCTTACAGGAGGAGAACCTTTCTGTCGTAAAGATTTAAAAGAAATAATAGAAGGTATAGTAAAAAATCGCATGAGGTTCAACATATTAAGTAATGGAACTCTTATCACAGAAGAATGGGCAAAGTTTCTTCATTCTACAAAAAGATGTAATTATGTTCAGGTTTCCATAGATGGTTCTATTCCCATAAGTCATGATTCCTTTCGAGGAGAAGGAAATTTTAAAAAAGCTATAGATGGAATAAATAATTTACAGAAACATAATGTTTATGTAGCAGTAAGGGTAACAATACATAAACATAATGTTTATGAGCTGGAAGATATAGCAAAATTACTACTTGAAGATATAAAACTTGATTCATTTTCAACAAATTCAGCTGGATATATGGGACTCTGCAGACAGTATAATGATGAAATAATGCTTTCTACAGAAGAAAGAACATTTGCAATGAAAACACTCCTTAAGCTAACAAAAAAATATAATGGCCGTATAAGTGCAACATCAGGGCCACTTGCAGAAGCAAGGGCATGGACTGAAATGGAAAATGCAAGAATAAATGGTAAAGAATGTTTACCTGACAGAGGATATCTTACAAGTTGTGGTGGGCCAATGAGTAAAATATCTGTAAGATCAGATGGAATAATGACACCCTGTAATCAACTTCCACACATGAAAATTGGTAGAATAAATAAAGATAATTTTATTGAAGTCTGGCAGAACAATCCTGTTCTGAATAAATTTAGAGAAAGGCGAAATATAGCTTTAAATAATTTTGAATATTGTCATAACTGTGATTATATAAACTATTGTGCTGGAAGCTGCCCTGCTCTTGCCTATACAATATTTGGTACAGACGAACATCCGAGTCCTGATGCCTGTATAAAAAGATTTTTAGCAGAAGGAGGAAAATTACCAGATTATTAATATTTTTAAAAAACTAATTTGATATAATTTTATCAGTAATATAATAGTTCAGTGTTTTATTATACAATCATATATTATGAAAAAAATTTCTTAACTTATAACAGAGGTAAATTATGGAAGATAAAATAATTAAAGAAGAGAAAGAATATATAGAAAGAAAAGAAGAAAAAAAAGTTCCGAAACTAAATACAATATATTTCTATTTAACAAAAGGGTGTAATCTTTTTTGCAGACACTGCTGGATTACTCCAAAATATCAAACAGAAGAGAGCAAATATCCTGAACTGAAAATTGATCTCTTTAAATCAGTCATAACTCAGGCAAAATCTATTGGACTGACAGGTATAAAACTTACAGGAGGGGAACCATTACTACATTCACAAATTAATGACATTTTAAAATTTATAAAAACTGAAGAACTCAGACTTACTGTAGAAACAAATGGTGTTCTATGTACAGAAGAACTGGCACAACTTATGGCAACCTGTAAGAATCCTTTTGTTTCTGTAAGTCTTGACGGAGCAGATGCAGATACCCATGAGTGGGTGAGAGGAGTACCGGGAAGTTTTAAAGCAGCTCTTAATGGAATAGATAATCTTGTTAAAGCCGGGTTCAGACCTCAGGTAATTATGACTATTATGAACAAAAATAAAAATCAGATAGAAGCTGTGGCCAGACTGGCAGAAAAACATATGGCAGGTTCAATAAAATTTAATATAATGCAACCAACAGGAAGAGGAGAATTTCTGCATAATACAGAAGAAAATTTGAATATCAAAGAGCTTTTAGAAATTGGTGAATGGATAGAAAGAGATCTTTCTGAAAGAATAAATATAAAAATTCATCACAGTCATCCTCAGGCATTCAGACCTTTAGGAAAAGTTTTTAATGAGGATGGAGATGGATGCAGTAGTTGTGGAATTTTTGGGATTCTGGGAGTACTTGCAGATGGTTCTTATGCATTATGTGGTATTGGTGAATCAATTCCGGAATTAGTTTTTGGAAAAATAGATGAAGACTCTCTTTACAATATATGGTATAATAATATAATATTAAAAGAGATAAGAGAAGGTATTCCTGGAAAATTTGAAGGAATATGTTCAAGATGTTTGATGAAGAATTTTTGCCTGGGTTACTGTCTTGCTCAGAATTATTTTAAATATAAAAATCTATGGAAATCCTACTGGTACTGTAATGATGCTTATAATTTAAATCTTTTTCCTGAAGATAGACTATTTCCAGATGGATGTATAAAAAAATAGATAGTATATGTTGAAATGATGTATAATTTTAATAAAATTTAAGGAGGTATGTTTATGAAATATAAAAAACCGGTTTTAATCTGTATGAATGCTACAAATACTGCTCTGGGAGCCTGTGAAGCAAATGGTTCTGGTGATGCATATTGTAATCCTACTGGAATAACTGCAGCAGGTCGTTGTGGTGCTGCAGGACAGTCTGCTACAGGTACAAGTGTCTGCGATCCTAATGGATGGACAGCTACAACCTGTTATACAAATGGAGTGGGGCCGACAGGAACTGTTAGTTGTAATGCTGTCGGTGAAACTGCAACAGGAGGTCCTTGTACCAGTAATGGAATTGCCGCAACAACAACATGTTCATCTGGTGGAGGTGGTTCTTAAATAATTAAAGTAAATACATCAGAGTTTATAAAATTAATCTAAAATATAGAGGGATTTCTTTGCTAGAACTTTCAGATAAAAACATTATAAGTATGAATTTAACTTTATCCAACAGAAAAAATTGGAATATTATCGGACTTGCTTCCTGTAAAGAATGGATTAGCAATTTTTTCAATATTATAAAGCCTGAATCCTTCAGTTCATCAAAAGCCACAAATCTGGTTTATATTAGAGCAAAAGAGAAGAATGCAGAAGATATTTTAAAGAATGTGGATATATTACCTGAACTTCCTTTAGAAGGTTGGAATATTTCCAGATTAGCATACTTAAGATTTTTATATCATCCTGAAATTAATTATATTATTTGTGATATAGGGAAAATACAGGAAGAAATAGAATTTACCAAAATGCAATTAGCCTTATTTCCTTTATACAGAGAAATAATTAATGAAGGAGGACTTTTAGTTCACAGTGCCTTACTTGAATATAAGAGAGATGGTATAATAATAGGAGGGCCGGGGGGAAATGGGAAAAGCAGTTGCTGCATGCGTATAGTATCCCCCTGGGTACCTCTCTGTGATGACTTGACATTAATAGTAAAGAACAAGAATTATTACGGTCATCCTTTACCAACATGGAGTAATTATATACTAAAAAAAAATGAACCCTTATTTAATACCAGTATTGAATATTTTATTCCAATAAAAGCAATTTTTTTTCTAGAAAAAAGTAACGAAGATAAAATTATACCAATAAGACAGAGAGAAGCTGCATTTAAGTTAACTCAATTATCTCTTCAAGTAACAACTTTATTTTTAAGTAATATAAAAAAAGAAGAAGCAATAGAAATAAAAGCAAAGTTATTTGAGAATTCATATGAACTGGCCAGTAAAATTCCCTGCTACATCCTCCGCCACTCCCTCCACGGCGAATTCTGGAAAGAGATAGAGAAGGTGCTCTGAGACAGGGATTTGGGGGGATTTTGGGGATTAATGGGATTTTATAGACGTTATTTTCTTGTTCTTCAGTATTTTACATTCATGGCCCGGCAGGGAGAATTAGCATTTTGGGGGATTAAGAGGATTTTATATCTGCTATTTTCTTGTTCTCCAGCCTCCTGAATTCCAGACTTTTTGCTCCGAAGATGTCTGAACGGGAATTTGGGGGGATTTTCGGGATGGGCAGGATTATTTAGATGTTATTTTTTTGTTCTCCAGCCTTCTGAAATCCAGGCTTTTTGCTCCGAAATTAATAAGTAGTCCTGTTTTTAATTTAAAAGCCTCCAGGTAATTCAGAGCCTGTGCAAGATGCACTGGTTCTAATTTTATAAGGGCTTTTATTTCTATCAAAACTTTTTCTTCAACCAGAAAATCTACTCTTCTGGTACTTACCTGTATTCCATCATAATATACAGGCATCTCCTGTTCTCTGACAAAGCTTAACCCCTGCTTTTGCATCTCTATGGCAAGACATCTTTGATAAATAACTTCCTGAAAACCATTACCCATAGCAGAATGCACTCTCATTGCAGAACCGATTATTTTATGTGTAACTTCATCCTGTATTTCTTTTTTCATAAAGTTTATCACATATATCCTGGATTGAGACAATCCTGGTCATACTTTCCCCACTTGCCGAATAAATTATGCTCTTTTTTCTCTTCTATATTATCCTCTAATTTCGGAAGGATAAAAACCAGAACAGGAGTGTTATCTTTAGCAGGAATAATCTGTAATAGTCTGACACAACCGTTTTCTATAATTCCCGGAATTAATTGCATATAAAAGCCCCCTTTAACAACTCAATTTTTTCGATATTCAGTCACTGAATTACCAGCTCTTTTCCTTTACCTGGCCGGCAACTTTTTTAACATATTCGAGATAGTTTAATCCGGCATCCTCTGCTTCTTTAGCCAGGATCTTTCTTGCTATATGAACCTGTTGCAAAGCCGGATCTTCCGGGAATTCTTCTTTTACTAATATTTCTGTTCTTTCCAGATCTTCTTCAGTCATAAATTTTCATCTCCTAAAAATTTCAGAAATCCCCCCCAATCCCCGTCAGACATTACTACTCTCTACCAATTTTATCCACCAGTTCCATCAGCTTATCTTTACTCATTTTTTTTATCAACAGTTTTGTTATCTCATCTTCTCCAATCTGATTAATAACCTCATCTTTATACTTACTTAATAACCCACCAAGAGGTTCACAAAAAAGAAGTTCCTTTAATCCTTCTTCATCACATCCGGCTTCAAAGGGATCTAATAGTTTCATTAATAACACCTCTTTATTCTACAGGCTTTTCATTTTTTATTTTTGCTATACTTTTTCAGATTTTAAAAAATGTTGAACTTATGAAACCATCTATCATATTACCTTTGTTAGATAAACAACTCGGACTTAACAATTGAATATAATAACTTTTCATCTCCTAAAAATTTCAAACTGCAACACCTGCTTCTTCATCTGCAAGTAATGCTGCATAGTGTAAACAGGCTGTTATATTCATTATCGTTTCGACCTGGTTTTTATCTTTGTATATTCCTCTGTCGCTTCACTGTAAGCATTTTCCATAATTACAGCGACTTTTTTGTTGGCTCTTATACTTTTAGCAGTCAGGTCAAACATACCTGTTATTGTTTCGTTAAGTTTATCGAATTTATCATTTAAAGTATGGAAACCTATTCTTGTTTCCTCCCGAAGAAAAGAAATATCACCTTCTAACTTCTTTTGACCTTCTTCAAGTCTTTTCTGACCTTCTTCAAGTCTTATTATTCTATCTTCCATAATGGCACGCTCCTTTATTCTATGGATATGACTTCAGATGCGGATTTTAAGATTTTCTTTTTTTTTAACTACCGTCTGAGTATATCCATAATCTTCGCCTTTTTTATTTTTCTTCCGGCGTGGATATGTTATTTCTTCTTTTATTTCCAAATGATATATTATTAATGTCTTTTTATACGATATCCTTAAAGACCTGTTTTTCTTACACTGAGAACATCATGACCACAATATTTAAGGTAATCAATAATAGGATCAAATAAATTTTCATCTCCTAAAAATTTCAAACCAAAACACCTGCTTCTTCATCTGCAAGCATTACTGCATAGTGTAAACAGCCTGTTATATCATCGTCTGTAATATTTGGATATGCCTTTCTAATACCTTCCTTATTCTCACCGGCAGCCATAAGGCCTAATATCATATGGACAGGAATTCTGGTTCCTTTGATACAGGGTTTACCACTGCATATGGCAGGATCACATATTATTCTTTCTAATAATCGTTCCATAAATTTCACCTCACATTTTCACCTCTGTATTAATATTATATCATTATAAAAGGTCTTTATATAGATTGGTCATAAAAATTTTCCTGCTACATCCTCTGGCACTCACGGCGAATTCTTCCAAAGAGATAGAGAAGGTGCAAGAACACATTAGCCTGAAAACTGGATTTCATAATTTCTTATCCTGGCAATCTCTCAAATCCTGTAAATCCTGGTCGGCTTTCAGGAAGTTATCTACCAGAGATGCCCTGCCATAGAAATGGCGGGAATGGGGACTCAATTTTATAAGAGAGCAGGAAATGCCTTTATATTACAAAGAAATTCAGGTAGGTACAGGAAGAGTGGATTTTTTGGTGGAAGAAAAAATACTCGTAGAACTAAAAGCCATTACCCATCTTGAAGAAGTACATCTGGCACAGGCACTGAATTATCTGGAAGCTTTTAAACTAAAAACAGGCCTGTTGATTAATTTTGGCGCCAAAAGCCTGCAATTTAAGAGATTAATAAATAAGAAAATAACAGAAAAATAACAATACTCCAGCAATATTTGATGATACAGATATTACACTATCTACTCTCTACTGATTTTATCCACCAGTTCCATCAGCTTATCTTTACCCATTTTCTTTATCAGCAGTTTTGCTATCTTATCTTCTCCCAGTTCCTTGATAATCTCATCTTCTCCAATCTGATTAATAATCTCCTCTTTACCAATCTGATTAATAACCTCCTCCTTATACTTACTTAATAAGCCACCAAGAGGTTCACCAAAAAGAAGTTCCTTTAATCCTTCTTCATCACATCCGGCCTCAAAGGGATCTAATAGTTTCATTAATAACACCTCCCTGTATAATTCATTATATAGGTAAATCATCTCATCATGATAATCCTTCGCTTCTTCAGGGTTCTCAAAAGATTTCTCTACCAATTTCCTTACATTTTCTTCATTATTACTGAATAAATGAAATGGATAATACTCTTTTATAAATGGTAAATCTACCAGATCCATTTCATAATATGGAAAACCTCCTGTTACTCCTCTATAAAATCCATCATCAACTTTCTCAAGTATTACTCCTGCCTCTATCAGGCTATTTCTATATTTTTCAGTAAAATGACTTGATACCGCCCACAGAGATATTTTTTTTCTCTCTTCTATTTTTTTATTTATTCCATACAATTTTCCATATACGTCCAGCTGATATAAATCACACCAGTCAAAACAATCAGTCTTAGATTTAAATTCTATTACATTTATATCATTAAAATATGAATAGGGTTTAGTCAATCCTGTGTAAACTATAGCCTGTTTCTTTATTACTATTATATCTATTCTCAAAGGCATTTTAGCTACTTCTTTTTGCATTTCTATTAGAAAGTTCCGTTTCGTACAGATCCTTTCTATTATCTGAGCAAAATAAGAATGCCACTGAATTTTTACTTCTTTAGGTATATGTTTCATAATTAAATTATATCATGGAGAGCAATAAATATCTATAGAATTGAAGGTGAGATTTTTTGTTACATCCTCCGGCACTCCCTCCACGGCGAATTCTTCCAAAGAGATAGAGAAGGTTGTCTGAACCGGGATGCGCAGGATTAAGAGATTACCAGGATTTTTAATAATTAATTACTGGTAGTAAAGAATTTTCTCTGTAACATTAATTTAATGTGAGGAAAGACAGCTACAGAAATCCTGGCTC
>CALARM010000687.1 GCA_937888925.1 uncultured Synergistia bacterium
AGAGTGGCTCTGTTAATCTCACCTTCAGGCAATCTTGTTCTTATGGATTTACTATAACCAAAAGACATATCTGCATCGCCTCTTATGGCATCACTGTAGAATTTGGATGCACAGGTGAATTTCGTGTCAGACGGAGCAGTTTCAGTATCTTTACTAAGAGTTCCTATTTTTACATTTGCCACAAGACCCGGATCAGGAACTTCGGAAACCTGAGTGGCATAACTCTCTTTGGAAATATTATTAAGAGGAGAATTCTCTTTTATATAATCTTTCAATACATCGAATACTCTGCCATATTTCTGGAGCATTTTTCCTTCTTTAAAGTAGGATTTTCCATAGGTATAATTATCCATACTCATGGTGATATTCTTCTTTGCAAATTCCTGGGGGGTCATCTTCTTACCTTTAAAGGTAACGGAAGTGATACGGTTTCCTTCAAGGAGAGTGGGGTTAAATTCATAGGACAATCCCGATACAAGGGCATAATTGTCCTTGTCTCCTTCTACAAATCTGAGACCACCTTCGAGGAATTTAAGCACTGTGGCACCTTTTGCTTTTATCTGTACCAGTTCATTGTCAAAAGGATACATCTGGAAGAGTTTACCTGTTGTTACATCGCCCTTTTCTATGCCTTTTCTTATAGAGAAAGAAGAGGTTACTGCAAGTTCAGAGTCTTTTTTCTGGGCATCTACAAAGAGATTGCACAGGTTTGTTCTTTTATTTGATATTAATTCCAGATTTTCAGAGGTTTTACCGAGTACTTCATTTTTGACACTCTCATATTTCTCTATATAAGGTGCAATGATTTTTGTTACAGTCGGATCAGGTTTTATATCTGCCGTTATCGGGACAAGATGTTCTTTATAAGATACGACTTTTTTAGAAGAAGGATCAAATACCAGGTTTAGATCTCCTACATACTTACCTTCTCCGCCTGCCTGAACAATTATAGTATCTCCCACTTTTTCACCATCATGCATTGCTGTATGGGAATGGGCTCCTACTATTAAATCTATGCCTTTTACTTTTTCTGCTATTTTAGCATCTTCATCATGGCCGAGATGGGAAAGTATTACTACCATATCTACATGTTCTTCATTTCTGAGTTTTTTCACAAAACCCTCTGCAGCCTGTCTGGGATCGCCGACTTCTATAAGTCCTTTCTGAGGAGTAGACAGCGATGTCATAGGAGAAGCAAGACCTAAAATACCTATTTTTACCCCCTGTCTTTCAACAATTTTGTAGGGTTTTAAAAATTTCAGGTCTCCGCCGGGAGAAAGATCTGTTATATTTGCCGCACCAAGTATATCCGTATTCATATCTTTTGCTATGGCAGCATAATCGTCAAGCCCCCATGTAACATCATGGTTGCCTATGACACTGGCATCAAATCCCATAGCTCCAATAGGCTTGCTGACTATTTCACCGTGGGTCACCTTGCTGTAAAAACCTCCGTCATAAACGTCTCCGCCATCAAGAGTTATAGTTCCGTCAGGGTTCTGGCTTTTAAGCTCTTTTATCTGACCTGCCAGTCTTGTTATGCCTCCGATTATACCCTGTTCTTCCGGCTTATCAAGTTCTTCGACATAGCCGTGGAAGTCATTCATATGGATGAATTTTAAATTTACTCCCTCTTTGCTTTTACCGCTGCCTGCACCTTTCTTTTCCTCCGGTTCAGCTTCTGCCTTTGTTTCTTTAACATCTTCCATCTTCGGCATATCAGGTGTGGTCATAGAAGTTCCGAGTTGTACAGAATCTTTTGTTTCTTCTGCTTCTTTTTTCTTCTTCGGAGCAGCTTTTTTTTCAATCTTGCCGGATGTCATTGATTTACCTATGTCACTTATATTCATAGTTCTTTCTCCTTTCTGTTATCTATATATATTAAAAAAATATATTTCTCCTAAATTATCATCTATATAATACCATTAAATTTTTCATAATTAAATAGATTATTGTTAACAAAATGTAAACAAAAAAACAGATCACGGATTAAATGGATTACACGGATGACACGGATTTTTTTAGTACATACCCTTTATTGGCTGACACTTTAACACTTTATAAATTTGACCGGGATTTATATGAGAATCGTAATGCGTAATGCGTAATGCGTGATGCGAGGACAGATTCTCATCCTTCGTTGTGAACACACGGTCATGGCAGTTTTCAGGATTTTTGAGATGAACAGGATTCTTTTAAACCTATTATTGCTTGACACTTTACCTGTTTATAAGTTAAAATCCTTATAGAATATGATATTCACAGTCCTCTTCGCGTCACGCGTTACGCGTTACGCGTCACGAAACAAATTAAGGAGATGAAACAATAAATAATATGAGTGACAGAAAAATCTATGTTCTGGATACAAGTGTTCTGCTTCACAATCCTCAGGCTCTGTTCTCTTTTCAGG
>CALARM010000688.1 GCA_937888925.1 uncultured Synergistia bacterium
GCGTCTACTCCCTGTAAAACCCCGCTTTTAACAATAGCAATCATCCTTACTCACTCCTGTAAGGATGGATACAGGAAATGTTCAACATTCAAGTTTTTTTTCCTGCCTCCATCTCTATGATTAGCAAAACTTATGCCATGTACAGGAATAATATAAAATTAAAAGGTATAAAATGGAAGTAACAGAAGAGTAACAAATAGTGAATAGTGAAAAGTGAGTAGTGAAAAGTGAGTGGTAATAACGTATCCTCCATTACATAATTAAAGTGAAGAGTTAATCAAAATTGGGAGTCAAATTACCAATCCTCTTAATCCCAGAAATCCCCTCCAAATCCCTGTCTTCAATACTCTATAATTCCGTCATAACTTTTCTCTTCTTCCTCTTCATCTTCCTGTTCTATACCCAGTCTTTCTGCAAGGTAAGGACTGAAATCGGGAGCGTTCTCATCATTACTTTCTACAGGAGTATAATCTTCCTTTTCTTCTCTGGCTCTCATTATTTTTATATATAACCAGACGCTGATTATAAAAAGAACGAGTACAAGAAGACTGCCCATAATTTATTTCACCTGCCAGAAAAAACTTTTCTCATTAATAACAATTCTTCTAATTATATCACAGCAATCTACAAATAACCTTAGTACCGTAAATATGCACTGCCAAATAAAATTTATATAATTATTATATCACAATTATCTAAATTATATAATCTTTCGGGGTAGTCCTGCAGAAGTAATGGGAAATGCATTTCCAGGGAGGGATTTATTTTTCCGAAATTTCCTTCAAAAGCTCGGGCAAAAATCTTTGCAAAACCATAAATAAATCTTTCCTGCTGAACGGTTTACCTAAAAGGCCGTCACATCCTGCATCAATAATCTTCCCTTCATCTTCTTTCATAGTTGAAGCACTTATAGCAATTACAGGGATTTTCTTTAATAATTCATCTTTCTTTAAAATTCTTGTAGCTTCATAACCATCCATGGGAAACATTTTCATATCCATAAATATAATATCAGGTTTCCCTGTTCTTGCCAGATTAATGGCATTCTCTCCGTCTTCTGCTTCCAGTATCCTGATACCCGGATATTCAAGAAATCCTTTGATTAATTCCCTGTTGCTTTTGAGATCATCAACTACAAGTATGGAAAATTCTTTCGATACTATATTATGGAAAGAATTATCTTTATTAACTTCCGATAAATGTTTTCCTTCCCCTGTAAAGACATTTCTCAGTATCACATTAAAAATACTGCCTTTATCAACATGACTCTCAAGGGTAATTTCCCCTCCCATCATTTCTACCAGCTTCTTTGTTATGGAGAGCCCAAGACCTGTGCCTCCGTATTTAGATATATTCTGCCCGTCCTGTTGCCTGAAGGATTCAAAAATAATATTACGCTGATCCTCTCTTATTCCGGTTCCCGTATCTTCTACTGAAATAAAAAGATCAACAGTGCCATCTTTCTCTTCTTTTGAATCTGCTGAAATTTTAATGTAGCCATGTTCCGTAAATTTGACTGCATTACCTGTAAGGTTGAACAATATCTGACGTAATCTGCATTCATCAAGCAACAAAAAAGATGGTAAAGACTGACTGATTTCTATTTGAAAATCCAGACCTTTCTTGCTGATTTCATTGGAAAAAAGCTGCTTTATATCCTCAATTATTTCAGCAGGATTAACCGGCTCATACCTGAGTTCTAACTTACCTGCTTCTATTTTGGACAGATCCATTATATCATTAATCAAATTTAAAAGAGTTTTACCGGCAGAAATTATAGATTTCACATATTTTTTCGCCTGAAAACCTTCTACCTTTCCTTCAAGAAGTTCGGCAAAACCCAGAATAACATTCATAGGAGTTCTGATTTCATGACTCATATTTGCCAGAAATTCACTCTTAACCCTAGTCGCCTGTTCTGCCGCATCTTTTGCCAGCCTCAATTGTTCCGATTGTATTTTCTCTGTTATATCTTCAATAAAACCTTCATAAAAAAGTATTTTTTTATGTTCATTCAGAATAGCACAGGCATTTATAGAAAGATCTATTACAGTTCCATCTTTCCTTAAGGATTTACAATAATAATCTTTAATAATACCTTTTTCCTGAACTATCTTTCGAATCTTACTGAGATCTTTAACTTTTATAAAAGATTTTCTTCCTCTATGATTAAATATGTTCAATATTTCCTCTGATGAAGAATAACCAAGAATTCTAAGAAAAGAAGGATTAACAGTTAAAAGTCTGTTATCAGGCGAAATCTGAAATATACCTATTGTAGTATGTTCAAAAATTCCTCTGTATTTACTCTCCGATTCCTGCAAACTACTGTAAAGCCTTGCATTTTCAATAGCATTACCTGCCTGAGCCGCAAGGGCAAGCAAAAGATCTTTTTTCTTACTGTTAAAGGGAGCTTCTTTTATTCTGCTGTCGGTATAAAATACCCCTATTATCCTGTCTTTTACTTTTATAGGAACACACAGAACGCCTCTTATATCATGTATTTTCGTACTGGGACTGCTAATCGAAGGATCAAGTGCCGCATTGTCACTCATAATAATTTTTCCCGATTTAAATACTTTATCCGCCACAGTCATACTTATAGAAAAATCTTTCTTACTGATACTCTGCTTATCCATATTTCTGGCTACCATAATCTCAAGTTTATTATTATTATCGGCAAGCATTATAAACCCTCTCTCACCGTCAAACGTTTCTATCATCATATCAATTACCATATTCAGAGTGTGTTCTATATTAAGAGAAGAATTCAGAGTTATGGCAGTATTATAAAGTAAATCCAGATATTCCCTTAACTGGGGCCTGGTTTCAGAAAAATTATACACCTGATTCATCATAAAGCAACTCCTTAATTCAGTTAATTCTACTATCTGCCTGTTATGTTCATATATTTTATAAATATATCCAAAAATTTAAAGATATTCTAACATTTTTTTTTATATTGCTCAATCCCGGAAGACAAATCATCTGAAGATTAATAATATTCTGAAAAATCAGATAATTTTTTTGATTTTCAATAATATTTTGCCAGTATTAGATTGGCTAAATTTATATAATAGTTTTTACTCAAGGGAATAAAACACAGTATTCACATTTATTAAAACAGAGTAAAACCTTTTATTATTAAGAATGGAGATAGTATTCAAATACTATATTTTTCTAAAAAAAATTATAGAAAGGTAAAAAAAAATATATAAAGAATTATATTGAGTTAAAATAAAAATATTATCAATTCAATATTACACGTATAATTGCCCGGACGTGACAGGTAACGAAACATTAAAAATTTAACATGTATGAATCTAAAAAATATTGTAGAGAGAAAATACTATTATGTCTGTATATTGTGAGAATTGCAGTTATAAAAATAACAGTGGTGAAAGATTTTGCTTTAAATGCGGAAAAGATTTAATAGTTACCGCTAAAAATGGCGATTTAGTGACAGGCGTATTGCTTGATAAAAGATACGAAATAAAGAATATAATAAAAAAAGGCGGTATGGGAACAATATATCTGGCTATTGATCGGAGATTTCAGGACTCTCCATGCGTTGTAAAGGAAATGTTAAGTAAAGATAATGTTACAGAAGAAAATAAAAGACAGTATATGATTGAACAGTTCAAAAAAGAAGCAAAAATTCTTCATGATCTGAGACATTCAAATCTTCCTGTTGTGAAAGATTATTTTATTCAAAGCGGTCGATATTACCTTGTAATGGATTATATAGAAGGAGAGGATCTGAAAACAATATTACTTGCTTACGGAGATAAAGGAATAAAGGAAGAATTTGTAATAGATTGGACCAGGCAGATACTGGAGGTCTTTAATTATTTACATAATCAAAGACCTTCAATAATTTATCGCGATTTAAAACCTGAAAATTTAATGCTCCGTAAATCTGATCAGAGGATAATACTTATAGATTTTGGTATAGCCAGAACATTAAATCCTGATATAGATACCACTGTGACCGTTATAGGAACTCCACCATATTCCCCACCGGAAGTATTCAGAGGAAAGACGGAAGTAAGATCTGATATATATTCACTTGGAGCCACTATGCATGCATTACTTACAGGAAAAATTCCTGATGGTCCTTTTTCTTTTGACCCTCTGGATAATATTAAACCGGATATATCAAAAGAATTAACTCACATAGTGGAAAAAGCTCTGTCAATGCATATAGATAACCGTTATAGCACAGCACAGGAAATGCTTGACGCAATAGATAGATTAAGCTTAAAAAAAGCTTCAAGGTCATTTCTGGAAACAATAAAAGAGATATATATAAAAAAATCTACAGGAAAAAAAAGAAGTGGTTCCGTTTCAGATATATTTACAGATGGCGAAAAAGTATCTGATAGAACTATAAGAAAATCTAAACCAGTAAAAGGAGAAAAAAAACCTGTCAAAAAAATCGGAAAATACTTTGATATAATTAGGCCTCTTATTATTATAATTATTCTGTCAATCAGTGCCTATCTGTTAGTATTTCAGGATAGTAAAACTGATAAATTATATAAAAAAGCTGTTAAATTGAGTGGAGAAGGGAAATATGAGGAGGCAATATCTTTTTATGATAAAGCACTGGAGATTGAACCGGGATGGAAAAATGCATTAAATGGGAAAAGAGATGCCATGAACGCCATTGGAGATCTTCTTACGGTTCAGAAAAAATATGAGGACGCAATATCTTTTTATGATAAAACACTGGAAATTGAACCGGGATATGAAAAAGCTTTAAATGGGAAAAAGGAGATTATGAAAGCCAGAGGAGATCTGTTTATGAGTCAGAAAAAATATACAGAAGCTATTTACTTTTATAATAAAGCACTGAAACTTGACGGCAATGATATAAATCTCTGGAATTTAAAAGGAGATATATTATTTAAAGAAAAAAAATATGAAGAAGCAATTAAATGTTATGATAAAATCATAGGGTTTATTCCAGATTCATCAAAGGCCTGGTATAGTAAGGGAAAGGTTCTCGGAACAGCCGGAAAAATAGAAGAAGCAATCAAATGTTTTAATAAGAGTCTGGAACTGGATATAGATAATAAAGAAGCATGGAATGGTCTTGGCACAGTTTTATTTACACAGAAAAAATACAGAGAATCAATAGATTGTTATAACAGAGCATTAAACATAGATCCCTCTTTCGTCAAAGCCCTGGATAATAAAGGATTAAGCTTATATAATCAGGGCAAATATAGTGAATCCATTGAAAATTTTGATAAAGCACTTGGAATAGATCCTCTATTTGTAAAATCCTGGATAAATAAAGGGAATATTTTTTACAATCAAAAGAATTATGTAGAAGCTATAAAATGCTACGATAAAGTAATTGAGATAGAGCCTGGCAATAAAATTGCGCTTATAAACAGAGAAAATGCCAGAAAAATTCTTTTATTACAATAATAAATATTTCTCTTAATACGGTATTTTTCAGGGAGGAACTTAAATAAAATCTAACGAAATATAAAATTTAACAGATTAAAGATCCTGTCAGGGAAATATAATCTATACAAAACATAAATATATAAAAAGGATGGTTTCCATGGCTTTATATTGTAAAATGTGCGGACAGGAAAACAAGGAGGAAAACGAAGAATGTGAAAAATGTTTAAATCTATTACATGATGATTCCACAAACAATCCACTGCCACCTGATACTATTCTGGAACAACGTTATAAAATTATAAAATTGATAAAAACCGGTGGCATGGGAGCTATTTATAAAGTTATAGATATGAAATTAAATTGTAGCTGTGCACTTAAAGAACTGAGAATAAATTACGGAGAAGAAGATCATTTAAGTGCTGTAGAATGGTTTAAAAGAGAAGCAAATATTATGGCCAGAATCAATCATCCTCAGGTTCCAAGAGTATTTGACTATTTCTCCTGTAATGACCATCATTATCTGGCAATGACTTTTATAGAAGGCGATGAATTAGAGGCTATTTTAAAAAGAGAAGGCACTCCGGGACTACCGGAAGAAACAGTCGTTAACTGGGCAATACAGCTTCTTGACATACTTGAATATTTGCACAGTCAGGATCCTCCGATTGTATACAGAGATATTAAGCCAGGCAATATTATGATTGATAAAAACAATAAAATTACTTTAGTTGATTTCGGCCTTGCAAGAATGGTGCATCCTGAAAATAATTCAACAAAAACCTGTATAGGAACACCTGCTTTCGCGGCGGTAGAAATGTTCAAAGGTAAACCTGTACCAAAATCTGATATATATTCACTGGGCGCAAGTATGCATTATCTTCTGACTGGTATATATCCTTATCCGTTTTATTTTGAATCTATGAGAGACGCTAATCCCGATATATCTGAAGAATTAGACTCCATAGTTATGAGAGCTCTTGATAGAGGTATATTAAATCGTCCTGATGCCAGAGAAATGAGAGAAGAGCTTGAACAATTTTATAGTAAACATTTCCCTGAAAAAGAAAGAAAAAATCTGGAAAAGAACGAAACAATAGAACCAATAAAAAAAGAAAGGAAAAATATAGTAAAAAAAGTAGAAAGGTCTCCGGCAAAAAAGCCACAAAGAATAAACGTCTTATGTACATTGATTCTGTTATTTCTATCAATACTCATATCAGCATTTATGCTATTACCGGGCATTTTATCCAGAAAAGGTATAATGCTGAGCCAGAAAGGGAAATATAATGAAGCTCTTTCCTGTTTTAATAAAGCTCTGTTGATTAATCGTAATTACAAAACTGCTCTTACCGGTAAAAAAAATGTTTTTGAAGCCCTGGGGGATGAATGTCTCAAAAAAAATAAATATGATGAAGCCATGGTATATTATACTGAAGCTCTCAGGGTAATTCCAGACGGTTCAGACATCTGGTATAAAATGGCAAATATTCTGGTTTTTCAAAAAAAATACGATGAAGCACTTAAACTTTATGATAAATGTTTTACCGTTAAAGATAAATACGGCGATGCTCTTTTTAACAGTGGAATTATTCTTTATAAACAGGAAAAATATAAAGAAGCTTCTGAGTGTTTTGATAAATTCTGCCTCTTAGATAGTAAGACTATGAATTATTTCAATGCAAACAGTAAAGATAATAATGGATGGACTCCATTGCACATGGCTGTCAGAATGAATAATAAAAAACTTGCAGAATTCCTTATATCCATAAAGGCAGATATAAACTCAAAAGATAAAGAAGGGAAAATGCCTGAGTATTACGCAGATACAGAAGAAATGAAACAACTTTTCTCTGTAAATGCCAGTACAGAAGGCTATGAAGAAGAACTTAAAGGTGAAATAAAAAATTTTAAAGCAAAGGCGGAATCTCTGGCAGAAAATGGACAGTTTGAAGAAGCCTTAACGTATTATGATAAGATTTTAAAAGTCAGGCCGGAGCTGATCACTATATGGAACGCAAAGGGTGATATCTTATTTAAACAGGGAAAGTATAATGAATCGATAATATGCTATAACGAGATCATAAAACTCGCTCCGGAATCTGCTCTGGCCTGGTACAAAAAAGGTAAATCCCTTGGGGCAAAAGGAAAATTCACTGGAGCAGTAACATGTTTTAATAAAAGTCTTGCAATTAATGAAGAAAACATGGACGCATGGAATGGTCTGGGTACTGTCCTGTATATGCAGAAAAAATATAATGAGGCTATTCAATGTTATAACAGAGCTCTCGCTATAGATCCTTCATTTATAAAAGCACTTGATAACAAGGGATTAAGTTTATACAGTCAGGGCAAATATACAGAAGCTGTAGAATGTTTTGATATGGTATTAAAAGTAGATCCACTATATACAAAATCATGGGTTAATAAAGGCAATGTTCTTTACAACCAGAAAAAATATGAAGAAGCAATTAAATGTTATGACATAGCACTAAAAATAGAGCCTGATTATACCATTGCACGGTTTAATAAAGAAAGTGCCAGTAAATTACTGAAACATTAATTAACAAAGAGTTTTATTTCCCTATTTATCATTTGATACTGTTCCGGCTATAACTATATAAAACAATTTGCTCATTATAAAGAAGGTTTCTAAAAAGAAAGGCAGGTTTTATTTATGAAGATTATATCAATTTTTATAACAATAGCTTTTATTCTTACTTTTTCCTCCGGTGTTCACGCTGTTACAAAAGTAAACCTGGCAGTATTGAATTTTTATTCGGAAAATAACCGGTACGAAGGCACAGGAGTCGGATTTTCTGAAATACTCACAGAAAAACTCAATAAACTGTCAGATGTCAATGTTTTAGATAGAGAAAATCAAAGGCAGATGCTTTCAGTAATGGGAATAGATATTAATCAAAAAATCGAGCCTGATAAAATTCAATCTATAGGAAAAATTCTAAATGCGGATTATCTTCTTACAGGTAGCGTGAATGAGAAAAATGAAGATATATCAATAACATATCAAATATTTAATGTAACCAGAGGAACAGTTACAGGAGAAGAAACTATAACAGGGAAAAAAGAAAACCTGTTTAAAATGGAGGGAGATATTGCCTGTAATGTAGCCCCCCTCATAGGGTCACATATTTCAGAAACTACAAAAAAAGACATGTATTTTATGCAAACACAGAACATGTCCAGCTTTAAAACTTTTTCCCGGGGACTTACTTTATATGAAAACAGCAGAATAAATGAAGCTTATAGCTTTTTCCTGTCATCTGTTAAAAGTGATACAGGTTTTATTGAAGCTCATAAATATTTTGAATATTCTGCAAGAAAGACAGGGAAACTGGATGAATTTATTAAAACATATGAAAATATGCTTGTTTCTGACCCCAAAAATCCAATTCTATTAAATTATCTTGGAAATGCTTATTATGACAGAGCAAATCTTCTTAAATCGGAAAGTCTTTACAAAGAAGCAATTAAAAGTAATCCGGATTTCCCAAATCCTCATTGTAATCTCGGCATTGTTTATACTGTCAGTAGAAAATATAATGAAGCTCTAAAAGAGTTTGAAAATGCTCTGAAAAACTCTGATAAAAAAGATGCCATTTATTATAATATGGGTATATGCTATTTAAATATGAAGGATATGGAAAATGCTAAGAAATATTTCACCCTGGCTCTGGAAGAAAATCCGACAGAACCAGATTTTGTTCTCGCCAGATACTATCTCTTTGGCGTTAAAGTATATGTAGAGGTAAAAGAGAAACAGGTTCCGGAAGGAATTTTCGGTGAAATCTTTTTAAACAGAGTTCCTGTTTTCGAAATCCAGGACTCTGCCGGAGGAATGACCCCTGTAGAAAGAGCAAATTTTATAGGAAAAAGACTTCAGCTTCTTGTTAACGAGAATTTAAAACCCTATGAAATTGAAGTTGGAAAAATGAACAAAGAGATAGTCATAAAATCAGCAGAGGGAAAATTAATAATGACCATAACAAAAGATATGGCCAATAGAGATGGCTCTACTGTCGAAAAACTGGCACAGCATAAGACAGATATTCTTAAGGATATTTTAAGCACAGAAATAACAGTATCTTACTCAAAAGGCGGATTTGTATTACAACTGTTCACATATAAAATTGACAGGAATACTATAAAAGAAATAAACAGTAACAAATATTATAAAATTACCGGGAAAACAATAGAAACAATAAAAGGTAAGCTCGATAATGACAGGTTAAAAATCATTTATTCTCTTATGCATTTAAATATTCCGGAAGAAAAATTATCTGCCAGACTGTCTGAAAATAACTTCACAAAAGAAGAAATAGAAATGGTACTCAATAATTCCAGATATATCATAGATACAGAAAGACTTGCCTCTTTACTGGATAAAGAACTTTCCGCAAAAGATCTTGAAGAAGAACTAAAAAAGTTAAACTATAATCCCGAAGAAAGAGAAATTATTAAGAAATCCGCAATGAAACAGGACGGAGATGATAATAAAACAGGAACAGAGAAAAATATCAAGATTACCGGTGAAACTCTGGAAGGTCTGAAAGATAAAGTAAATACAGATGAATTAAAAGTATTTGTAAATAAAGAAGTATCTGTAAAAGATCTCCAGAAAAATTTAAAAGCTTCTAATCTGAAGGCAGAAGAAATTGAAACAACATTGAACTTCATGATGGAAAAGGAAATGACAGGTACATCACCTGAAGCAAATTATCTTCATATAGGAGACAGGTATTACAGTGAAGGCAGAATTAAAGAAGCACTGGAGGAATATAATAAAGCCCTGAAAATCAATCCGAATTTTCCTCCTGCCAATCTCTGTCTCGGAGTAATATCATGTGAGAAAAAAGATTACCAGAAAGCAGCACTTTTTCTGGATAAGGCTATTAAAAATAATCCTGATTATTTCGATGCCTATCTGTGGATGGGTAAAGTATGTCTGGCACAGGATAAAAAAGGAGAAGCAAAAAATTTCTTTAAAAAAGCGCTGGAATTAAAACCCGGTAATACTGAAGTTCAGGGATATATGCTTCAGTAAGGAATGGAAATTAATTAACAGTTATATCGACTATTATAGCCGTTAAAGGATGTGATATTTTGAAGCACAACGGATATATTTATCCGGCAATAGTATTATTTTTATATTGTGCCATCAATTGTACAACAGGCTATTCTTCTGAAGACTTAACAGGCTCTATAAATAATAAACCTTCTTCTTTCTTTATAGATATCTGCCGTGATAACAGTAAGAGTTTGTTAAAAGAAGGAGAAGAAATAACTTTTTATCTTGCAGCCAGCAAAGAGTGTAATGTAATTATGTTATGGATGACAGCCGGCGGAGATATTATAGTCCTGCTTCCTAACAAATCCCATAAAGACTTTTATATTTCAAAGGGATTTAAATATGAAATACCGGGATTTAATATGGAAAAGATAAAAATAAAAGGCCCTGAAGGTATTCACAGAATAAAAGCTATTGGAACTACAAAAAATGACTTTTTTAAAACTTTTCCTGAATTAAAAACATATGACGGGCTTACAGTCATAAAATCATCTCAAAAATTTTTACAGGCTATGTCAGATGGTCTGAAAAAAATGGCTGCCGATGAATGGACAACGGCAGAATTAGAATTCTATGTTGAAGAAAATAATGACAGGCCACTTGCGGCAGAGACACCATATGTGCCTTCTGATATTGAAGCTTTACTGGATTACAAAAATAGTACCGAATTTTACACACAGGGTACTGCTTATTATAATGCAAAAAAATATGATGACGCTATCAGTCAATTTAAAAAAGTCATAGAAATATCTCCGGATATTGCCTATGGATATTATTCCCTGGGATTATCATATCAGGCTAAAGGTGCTTTTAAAGAGGCTATAGATTATTATAAAAAATGTTTAGATCATGGTATAAAAAAAACTGATTGTTATTTAAGAATCGGGGAAATCTATGATCAATTGAAGGATAAAAAAGCATCTGCTTTGAGATATAAACTTGCTTTACATACTATAGAAGGTTATGAAAAAATAAATGATATAACAGCCAGTGATATTTCTCCTGAAAAGATTTATGAACTTGAAATAAAATGCAAGAAAAATCCGGGTGATAGAGAAGGGAGGATGGAACTTGCTGTTATTTATGAAAAGAATAATAACTTCAAAGCAGAGAATTATCATTTGAAGTTATTACTTAAAGAGGCTTTGATTGATTACAAACCCTGTTTATTAGAAAAGGATAAGCCGGAGATTAAAGAGCCTGTAAAAATTGAACCTGTGCCATATATACAGGATAATTTTTCATATGAAGAAGCAGAAAGCTATACTTATACGGAACCATACCATACGTCTTATACTCCGCCTCCGCCGCCTCCTTTAAGCGGCGGGCCAACATGGTAGCGGGAGTATAATCCGGCCTTATCTCCATTCCCCTGAGGACGGAGGTACAATTGTATAAACAGTCAGGAGGATGCCTGTGAAAAAGAAAATCGTTATTCTATATGTGTTTATAAATTTTATTTTCATATATCTTATCAGCATGCCTGTAAAAAGCAGTGAAACTGTATCCAATCAGGAGTCCGGGGAAATAGAAGAAGAAGAAAAAACAATGGCAGGTGCTATTGACATAGGATATATTACAGGCACCATAACCGGTATTTCTGAAGATGGTAAAGAAATAAAAATAATAACAGATAATGAAACAGCAGCAGAAAAATCTGACTGTAAAGTTTTTACTGTTCAGAGACAGGGGGTACCGATTGCCATAGTCGAAGCCAGTAATAAATCCGGGAAAGAGTCTTTACTGGAAATAAAGGAAATATTAGAGGGCATTACTCTAAAAGCAGGAGATAAAATTACCAGTGAAGCATCTTCACTTGACCGGAGAGATCTTAAAATATTGGATAATCCTTACTGTGAGCTTATCAGCAAGACTCTTATAGGAGGAGAAGGTCAAAAAGCCAGATGGCATCTTCAGCCTTTATATATAGATATTACAGGAGATGCATATCTGTTTACCTGCTACGGCAACCCGAAGTTCAGCGGTGTAGGTTCAGGGAGTATCGGATGGTTTTCCGGCCATGATTACAGCTTTATGTATTTATTTAACAGCAATGGAGAGAAAAAATGGGGGTTTTACACAGAACTATGTATTTTTAAAGATTTCGACATGAGCTTTACTCCTTTTGACTGGGGTATAAAATTTACTCACGAAGAAAAACCTGATTATAAAATATACAGTGATAAACTCTATCTTAACTGTTACAATATTACTCCCGATTTATGGGTTCCCAGGATAATAAAAGCCAATGGACACTATTTTTCTCTGGATATTAAAACAGGAAAAGAATTATGGAGATTAAAAGATGGCACAGGCAATTACAGCCCTGCTTTTTATGGAGTTAATTATGATAATTTTACAGACAAAATATCTTATTACTATTCTACGAAACCGGCCATCTATGGAGTAGATATTGCAAATGGTAAATTCCTGTGGGAATTTGAAATGAAAGAAAAGGGAATGGAAAAATTAATCTTTAATCAGGAAGATAAAAGTGTGTATGCTTCTGATGAAGATGGTTATTTCTATAAAATAGACGGGCTGAATGGTAAAGAGATATGGAATATTAAACTTGAGAGTAAAATTATGAGGACAGAGATTTGTAAAGACGAAAAATCTTCTGTTCTTTATCTATTTGATGAAAGAAAAACTATTATAGCAATAAATCCGGCTACAGGGGCTATTATCTGGAAATATGAAGCAGAAAAACCTTTTACTTCGCCAAAAGGCAATCAGATTATAGATAATCTGATTTATACTTTCGACGAATCCTCTATAACGATAATAGACAGAATAAAAGGAACCAGAGTGTGGAAATACGATATAAAAAAACCGGCACCTGCATTTTTTGATAAAGGTCTCTGTTACTGCATGTCAGGTAATAAAAATTTATGTGCCATTGATATAAATCAAAAACATGTCCTCTGGTCTTATGAAGTCGAAAAAGAAATAACAGGGGTTTTAACAGTAAGAAATATCATTTATATTCTGGATAAAAATAATATTTATCTTCTGGATAAAGCTTCCGGTAAAGAAATCTGTAAAAAAACAGATTTTCCTGAACCGGTATATCTTGAATCATATGAAATAGAAAGTGATCCTTACAGCATTATGAATCTCGGAGCAATTAAACAGGAAAACCAGGCTCTTTTCATAAGAGGTGAAAAAGGATTTGTAAGTATAAATAATCAGATTATTTGTGAAAAAACCTTCAATGAAAACTTTTTTGTGGCAATAGGAGATGAAAATAGCCTTTATATTGCATCAAAAAAATACATATGGGCTCTGGATAAAACTACAGGTATTCTGAAATGGGAGAAAAATTTTGAAGAACCTTTAAGTTTTCTTGTTCCGCCCGAAGGTGGAAAGGTTTACTATGCAGATGAAGATTATAATAATGAACAGCGCACAATAAACTCCTCTTCAAAAGTTCTTCTTGGTTTAAAATCAGGAGAGAGTTTTTATTTTCTGAATAAAAACACCGGAGAGATAATAAATCAGGGTAAAGAAGAAGAAACACTTTTCCCTTATCTGGAAATAGAAGCCATGAATAAGGCAGGAGAAAAAAAAGAAGGTGTTTATTTTTACTGTTACAAAGACAGTCTTTATACATTCAGAAGTAAAATCGTGAGTAGTGAATAGTGAATAAAATATACTACAATAATTACCATAAGGAGTAAGTTTTTATGTTGAAATCTATGTTGAAACCTTCGGTGTTTATTATATTGCTCCTTTTATTCCTGTCTTTACCATCTATTTCGGAAGAACCGGATCCTTCTGTTCTCTTAAAATCAGGAGAAGAGTTTTATAAAGAAGGCATGATGGATAAAGCAGAAGAGTTTTATAATAGGGCTTTAAGCATATATGAATGTAAAAATGACATAGAAGGATCTGCTTTATGTAATATGAAACTCGGCGAAGTATTCTTCACTCTCGGTCTTTACAAAACTTCCCTTTCTTCCTATGACAGAGCTTTTAATATATATAAAGATCTATCCGACAAAAATCTCCGGGGAGATATTCTCATAAAAAAAGGAGAAATCTATCTTTTTACCGGAAACTACGAAGACAGCCTGAAATCTTACAGAGAAGCACTGACATTATATAAAGAAACAGGAAACAAAAAAGGGCAGGGAGTAAGTCTTGAACACACAGGAGACTTTTATTATGAACTCAATTCTTACGAAGAGGCTCTTAAATATCATAAGGAAGCACTTGATTTATTTACGGAAGAGCTTGACTCGTCAGCCAGTGCAGTAACTATCTGTAAAACAGGAGAAGATTATTTTACTTCAGGAGAACACAATTTTGGTCTTCAAAAACTCCAGGAAGCTCTTGACATAGCAATGTTCAACCCTTCTATCACCTTTGATATTCTCATAAGAACAGGTGATATATGTTCCGAATACGGATATATAGATGAAGCTATTTCAAAATATAAAGAAGCCAGAAGAAAAGCCTGTCAGGATAAAAACAAAGAAAGAAAAGCTATGATGAAACTGGCCGGTGTATATGAGCGCAAAAATGATAAAGACTATGACATGAACTCTCTGGGTTTGTATGAAGAAATAATCAATCTCTATGAACAGGGAAACAATAGAAGTGGTAAAATAGATGCCCTCTATGCTTCAGCAGAAATTTATAATAAATATCTTCAGACTGAAAAAGCACTGGAATATTACAGAACCTGCCTGAATTTTTATAAGATTATTGAAAACAGATGGGGTATCATTAAAACGAATGAAAAAATGGGAGACATATACGGGGAAAAGGGTCAGAATGACCTGGCGATAAAACATTATGAAGACGCCATTCAGGAAATTGAGCAAATGAGAGGAAAAATCATCTCTCACGATATAAAAGAGTCTTTTTCCGAAAAAGTTATGCCTCTTTATAAAAAGTTAATCAATTTTCTATTAAAAACCGGTAAAGAAAAAGAAGCTTTTAATTATCTGGAAATGTCCAGAGCCAGAGCTCTGCTGGAAGCTTTAAATAAATCAGGTGCAGAGATAAATCAGGGAGTGCATGCAGAATTACTCGGACAGGATAAAAAACTTCAGGCAGAAATAAATTATCTTCAAAATTCCCTTATTAAGCTGAAAAGCCTTGATGAGCCGGATGAAAGTACTATTAAAAAACTGGAAGGACAGTTAAAATCTGCCGCAGAAGAATTAAAAGGTGTACATAAAGAATTGGAACGGGTCAGTCCTTCCTATGCGTTTCTTACAGGTATAAAAAAGCCTCTGACTCTTGAGGAAGTTCAGAAAAAAATAATAAAAAAAGACAATCAATATATATTAGAATATTTTGTAAACAATGATAAGATAAATGTATGGGTTATATCAAAAAACTCTTTTTCTCTTTTTGAAATACCGGTTTCAGAAAAGGAACTCAATAAGAAAATTGAGGATTTCAGGAGACCTTTTGAAGCATTAAAATCGGATCAGACTCATTTTATTGAAACGTTAAATACTTTTAATACACAGAATCTGACAGATCTATATGACATCCTATTTAAACCATTAAAGACCAGGGTTTCCTTTCCGCGGGATTCCGAACTCATAATAGTTCCGGATGGTATACTCTACTATATTCCTTTTGAAACTCTATGTGAAAGAAAAATTACTCCGGAGAAGGATGCTTTTTCAGTTTTTTCGGCAGGCAATTTTCTGATTAATTCTTATAATATAGTCTATGCCCCTTCAGCAAGTACCCTTGATCCTGATTTACTGGCACGTAACAGAAAAGTTTCCGGTCTCTATATTGGTTTTGGCAATCCGGCTTTTTCTCCCGCTCAGGAGAAAGATGTAATTTCTTCATCTGATATAAATTCAAAAGAGATAGCAAATTTGATGAAATTGCAGGGTGTACCAGTCAAAGCACTGCCAGAGACGGAAATTCAGGTAAAAAACATAGAGAAGCTTTTCAATAAATATGGAGAGACAGAGGTCTATATCAGAGAAGAGGCCACAGAGGAAAAAGCCAAACAGAGAAGCCCATATTATAAATATCTTTTATTTGCGACTCACGGTCTTCTTGACGAAGAAAACCCTATGGAGTCATCCCTTGTATTTGCATATAATTCAAGGCCTGAAGAAGATGGGCTGTTAAAAGCCAGAGATGTTTTGAATATGCCTTTAAACGCTGATCTTGTAGTATTAAGTGCCTGTGAGACAGGCCTTGGTAAAATAAAATCAGGTGAAGGCGTTATAGGTCTTACCAGATCCTTTATGTATGCCGGTGCTCCATCAATCATAGTGAGTTTATGGAGCGTAGAAAGCAGTTCTACAGCAAGATTGATAGAATTATTTTACCATAATCTGGTGTCAGGCATGAATAAAGGAGAAGCATTAAGAAAGGCAAAACTCAAACTTATGGAGGAAAGTTTTTCTGTTGAGAATGAAACATTCTCTTATTCTCATCCCTATTTCTGGTCATCTTTCATATTATTCGGAAAAAGCAGCGAATAAATTTGTAATGGATATTAATATTGTAGTGTCAGATTATACTCCATAAACAATAACAAATTTTATAAAAGGTCTTATTATAGAAGGAAATAGATTTTTTTTTATAGAAATAGTATATATCTATAATTAAAAAGGAGATGACTTATGAAAAAAAGATTTATCGTAAGTTTCATTCTGGCAGGTCTTATTTGTATTTATAGTATAATGATGTTTACAGGGTGCGGCGCGTTATTAGTGGGATTAATTCATGCCCTTGTAGGAACGAAAGCAGGTTTCATCCTTATACCGGCCATTACAACAGCCGGTGCCAGAATGAGCGGTTCCCAGGATATTCCTGTATCAGGTATGATCTATATTGAAAATGAGAAAACAGATTTCCCCGGTGTTCCCTATCAACCCCTGAAAGGTGCTACAGTTACCATAGAAGGAACCAACCAGGTAGTAACTACAGATGACAGAGGATATTTTTCTATGAGTAACATTCCCGAAGGTGTAACGAAACTCATAGCCACAAAAGATAATTACATTCCTTTCACCTCCGATACTCCAATAAACAGTACGACAGACGCAACAAACATGACACAATTTTTCATTACTCCTACGACTATAGATATAATATCAGGCAGATCCTATCAATTAGAAGCTTACGGTATAACTTCTGACGGTCATATTACAAAACCTTCAGGAGTCAAATGGTCAGTGAATGGAGTATTTGCAATAGAGAACAGCAGTGTAGTACCAATTCCAAATAACAACAATGCCTTTGTAGATGATAAAGGAGTAGTTACAGGCATATCTCCTGAAAGAATAATAACCTTTTTTGCAAAAGCAGAAATAAATGGTTTCAGCCAGGAAACAGATGTTCTTGTCAGCCCCGGTGCCGGCACTCTATCAGGTAAGGTAACTGATTTATCAGGCAATCCTGTAGCAGGAGCCATAGTTCAGATTGCTTTAACCCCTTATTTTACATTAACTGATGCAGGCGGTAATTATTTTATCCCTGAAGTGCCTGCAATGATTTATATAAATGCTGTAGCTAAAAAGGATGTTCAGTATGGTATAAAAACAACTCTTGTGCCTGTAGGAGAGCATGGTGTGGCAGATATAGTCATAGGCCAGAATACTGCTACTAAATTTAAATATGAAGCAACCATAGGAACTACAGGTATAAGCGGCCCGGCAAATAATCAATTCAATCAGACTCATGACATAGTATTTGACAGCAAGGGTAATTTCTATGTAAGCGACAGAGAAAATGTAAGAATTCAGAAATTTGATAAAGATAATAACTTTATAGCCACAATAGCACAGGGTCCTCTCGACCCGACTCAGGCTACTGCCGATACTCTTATAGTCAGTCCTATAGGTATGGGTATAGATAAAGATGATAATATTTATATATGTGATCATTTCCTTCACAGGATTCAGAAGATTGATTCAACAGGCAAGTATCTGAAAACCTTTGGCGTAACAAACCAGTCAGGAACAGACAACAGTCATTTCAATCAGCCTCAGGATGTGGCAGTTGATAAAGATGGAAATCTTTATGTTACAGATAAAGGCAATTACAGGCTTCAGATACTGGATTCAAGCGGAAATTATATCAGAACCATAGGTGTAACAGGTGAACCTGGTAATGACAACAATCATTTCGGAGGGAACCTTGGTACTTCTTACGGCCCTGCCTATGTTGCTCTTGATGCAAATGATAATCTTTATATAAGTGATCTTTACCCGAATAACAGGGTTCAGATATTCACAAAATCAGGTCAGTATGTAGCCACTATGGGTGAAACAGGAGTTGCCGGTGCGGATAACAGTCATTTTTACGGTCCGGGAGCTGTTTATATTGACAGCAATGGCAATATTTATATATCAGATTATTTCAATCACAGGGTTCAGATGTTTGACAGGGATAGAAATTATGTAGACACTATAGGAACTCCGGGAATTCAGGGAACATCTAATAATAATTTTAACAGGCCCATAGGTGTTGCAGCGAATCCTTCAAACGGAAGAATTTATGTCTGTGATTCCTTAAATCACAGGGTTCAGATATTCAGCAGATAATCTGCAGATTATTGAGTAAAAGATTGCCGGGATTATTCTGGTAATCTTTTATTTTTTTGTGAAAGATAAAAATTACCACCATTTTTTCAGTTTATCTCTGCTGAGCAACAGATAATCCCTGTGAGGAGAAAATATTTCAAGTGTAATCGTTTTATCATAACCGGATTTCTTTATTATTTTTATTATGTTTTTCCAGTCTATATTGCCGCAACCTAAAGGCAGATGATCATCATGTAAGCCTTTATTGTCAGAAAAATGAAGATGAACTATTTTATCACCCAGTTTACTGAAAAAAGCTTTTGTAAGATTGTTTTCCTGGCATATATTAGCGTGCCCCACGTCAAGATGTATTCTTATATCAGGAATTTCCGAGCAGATTCTCTCAAATACTGCCGGACTGTCGAAAGGTTTCATAAAATTTTCAATCATAAGAGTCATATTGGCGGACTTACATAATTCATTAATATGTCTGAAAAATTCTATATTTTCTTTTATTTTGTCTTCATCCGACATCTGAGGAGCATTATAAGAAGGGTGAATATTCATAAGTTTTATACCGAGCTGATTGAATATATCTATATAAGTCTTAAATTCATCCATACAGGTTTTTCTTATTGATTTCAGAGGAAAAATAAACGGCAGAAATGGATTTGTATGGCCTACTGCTTCAAGATTGAAATTTTCGAGTAATGATTTAACCTCTTTTACATCAAATTCATAGGCTCCCGGAGGTTCTATAGTTAGATCTATAAAATCAAAACCATTTTCCGAAATCCACTTGATTTCATCTATTAATTTATAACCGGGGTGATTCAATACACCAATTTTCATTATTTTATAAAATTAAGCCTTCCTGCCTGAGGCAACTCTTTTACAACGGGATTTTTCATTATATAGTCCAGAAGCGTATCCCTCTGGAGTTTATGATATTCTATATTTTTTCCTTCTTTAAACTCTTTATAGCCGAATGCTCCTGTAAGTAGTAAATCATTTATGGCTATGCGATAGGTTCTGTCATTATCCAGAGATATGCCGTTTACTTTAATATTTGACACCCTCTGGCCTGAAGGTTTTCTGGTATCTATATCCAGAGTCATCCCTGAAACCTGCAGATAATCCTTCGTCTGGCCTGCACTGGTTTCCATTATATTACTCAGTTGTTTTCCTGTTATATCAATACATACTACCTGATTATCAAAAGGGAAAACCCTGTAAAGATCGCCGCATGTTATTTTTCCCTTAAAGATCTGATCCCTTACACCTGAAGAACTCTGAACTGCTATATCACTTCCTGTGCTCAATCTTATGGCATCAGTAAGAAAATCTGCCATAGGACTTTCTTCAAGTTTCAATCTGTCATGAGTAAGAGTTATATCAGTAGAACCAACAATTTTTATTCTTTCACTTTCAGCTTTTTTAACAGACGGTTCTATTATCTTTTCTATTTCTCTGTCAGGATTTCCGACTTTATTTACATCTACCACTATGAGTTCATTTTCATAGGAAACAGTTTTTTGCCCATGTTCCGTTTTTATATTAAGACGGAGATGACCTACCTGTTTACACTGGGTCCCTGCTTTTATTATAAGACTGTTATTTACCGCATCTATTTTATTATTATGACTGTGACCTCCTATTATTATGATACCGTCAGCTTCTTTAGCAAGCCTTTCATCATCACTGTCTATTTCATGAGACAGTACAAGAATTAAATCTGCACCCTGTCCTTTAATTTCATCTATATATTTTTTTGTAGTTTCTACAGAATCTAAAAATTTCAGACCTGCTATATTTTTAGGGTCAACGCCATCGGGTAAATCATCTGCAATGGTTCCTACTATTCCGACTTTTACACCATCTACTTCTTTTATTACATACGGTCTGACTCCCGGAAGAAGTTCTCCCTTTTCCGTTACAATATTGGAACAGAGAACAGGAACCTTTGCTTCTTTAATAATATCATCAAAAGCCTGTCTTCCCCAGTCAAATTCATGATTGCCTATTTCTATTGCATCATAATGTAACTCATTCATTACATTCGTCATGACTTTACCGTGGGAAAGATTTGATTCCATAGTTCCCTGTCCCCAGTCACCCGCATCTACTAGAATATAATTCCCTTCTTTTTTAAATTCATTTATTACACCTGCCATATATGAAACTCCTCCTATTTGCCCTCCGTCCTTTGTCGGCATAGGAGTCATGGCACCATGTATATCGGTCGTATAAATGATATTTAAATCAGTAGATTTTTCCTCACCTTTTCCCCTGCATATCTTCAGAAAAGATTTTAAATCCGCTCCCTGTTTAAAATCTCTTTCTACTGCTGAACCTGCATAGGAATCTTTAAAATCAAAATCACAGTGAAGTTTCCCTCTGGAAGCACATAACGTTGGCAAATACTTCAGTTTTACATTATTTTCAGAGACATTCACTTTTTTACCTCTTCTTCTATGAATAGAGGGGGAAAGAATTCCCCCTCCATAGATTATGACAGTTTTGCTAAAATTCTTGCCACCCTTGGATCACCTGCCTGATTTGCCAGAGGATGGGACATATAATAGGAAAGATGAGGCTGAGATTTTATCTTTGCCGCATTTTCTTCTTTCATAAGGTGTTTATCCAGACGATTGATATATTCGTCTCTGAATTTCGGTTCCCCTGAAAGTTTTATCTTCTCTTTTATCGCCAGATTCTCAAGATTTGTCAGGAGTTTATTATCTGCCTCTTCAAGACGGAAGAAGGCATGATTGAAGATATTTACATCGTTTCTGCCTGTGGTGAATATAAAGGTAATGGCTTCTGCCATAGCACTCGCATTACCGGATTTCAACTGGTTATGAAGTTCATCATTTGTAGTCTCGTCAGGATTAAGAGTGGAAGGACTTCCTACATATACATGCTGCAGAGGAGAACGGGTAACATTTCCTTTACCGTCTTCTGCTTCTACATAATACTGTATGAGTGCGCCGTCTTTACCTTCCGGAATATCCGGTTCAAGATTCACCTGATATATGTCTGCTCTTGCTTTAGAAGGAACAAAGACAGGAGGTTTGTTTGCAAGTTCAGGGAACTCTTTCTTTTCCATAGAAATTTCTTCACTGAAAGGTTTTACTCCCGGCCCTTCGAACATACTGTCTTTCGGTGTATCCACACTTCCGCTGTCATCATAACGATATTTTACTTTTACCGATTTTACGTCATTTATGTCATAGACATAGGTAAGAAGATTTACATTGCCTTTCGGGTTATAGGGATAATGCATGGGCTGAAATACCGTAGGACCTATTTTATCTTCTCCTCCATGACTTTCTATTACCTTTTGAGCATTCTCTATAGCCTTATTGGCTGCATCAACCGAAGAATAGGACAGCTGATTGTCAGGCCCCCAGTATTCATAACAGGAAGTCTCTGATATGGTGAGATTATGCCACGCTTTTTCTACATCATTTCCCTGACCGGTAGTAATATTTTTAATACTTTCCTGTGTATTACCTGCCGGCTGGAGACTGTCTGCAGTAATAACCGCATTCTTTGCAGCTATAATGGAAGCCCATGAGTTATTTTTCGGTGAATAATGGATTGTTGCATATTGAGGAGGATCTATCCATTTTGAGAACTGCGGATCACCGAGATTGGCACCCCACCAGGAACCGTCTTCTACATGTATAACATCTCCTCCTTCGTACTTTTTGACACCGTCTTTATCACTTACAAGTTTCGGTGTCTCAGGAGGATATATTTCCAGGTAATCTTCTATAGTGGTAAGAACAACCCTGCCGGGATATCTGGTTGCAATATCTATGGGAACATTCCTGTGAAATTCTCCGCTGTTTGAGCCGTTATTATCTCCGTCCGATGCAAGAAGTACAAGGAGAGGATGAGCAGGGTCAGTATTATATTGATCGAATTTATTTATTATTTCCTGAATCTTTCCTCCGTCACGATCCTTCTGTATATAAGAAGAAAGGGATCTCTCCTCGGGGACTACAACCATGAGTTCTTCATGTCCCGTGGCAGGATCTATATGTTTTGTATAGTGGGGTCTCAATGCATCAGGTGATACAAGATGCTTTTTGGCAAGATCATTGGGAAGTGTTTCATAACTGTGTGTTCCCGGATTTCTCTTATCACCTTTATTGGGAGGAACAAGACCGTCGGCAGGATTGTTATAATCTAAATTTGCCCTGTCAAAATGGATATTATCCACTTCCGTCCACTTTATACCGGCTTTGTTCAGAGCAGGTATCATCCTTTCCGAGAAAGCCATTTCAGGCGGGAAGAAACCTTTAGAAATCGGACCTCCGAAATGTTCCAGTACGGCAAGCTGATGCATCTGGATCTGTAACAGAATATCTTTGTCGAGATTTATGCCCTTATCATCATGCCCCGTGGCAATAAGTCCCATAAGGGGATGATGGTAACCGAAATTGACAAAATCAAGTCTTTCATTTCCGAGAGTAGTATCTGTTTCGTGCCTCAAATTTTTATAATGAGCTCCCCAGTCTTTACCCGGCCACATACCTTTTTCCGCTGTTTTATCCATATTTTCCATAAGGGAACCGGAAAAAGAAACCTGTGTGCCGAAAGATGGAAATTCAGGCTTGTTTTTCATTTCATCTATGGGGAAAGCCTCACCGTCTTTATATACTATTCTTCTGTTATCCGCATCTCCTCCTGCCATAACGACCTGCATATATTCAGGCGTATCTGTGGGATGAACACCGGGACGATAGACAGGCTGATGATCATGCCAGTGGACTGCCGCAAATATCTTGCCTGCATTTTTCTCTCTGAATTCTTTTATGAATGCTTCCCTTGCAGGGCCTTTCAGGGTTTTAAGTTTTTCATGAACATCTCTCGCATCTTTGAAAGGATCTGCCTG
>CALARM010000689.1 GCA_937888925.1 uncultured Synergistia bacterium
AGGAATAATAAGTTCTTCTCTGGATGGAATGAAAACAGGAGAGGTTTTTTAAAGATCCACGGTAGAGCTCCAGATCGGACATTATCTGCAGTGTTTCACTATAGTTGCTATGATCGGGTGGGCACAGAGAAGAATGAAAACGTATTCTTCCCTTTACTCTTCACCCTTCACGATTCTCATCAGAAAGGATTACAGAATCATTGGGAAGGTGGCTGACTGCTGTAGCTTTCCAGTATTCTTGTTATTTCGCTCTTTTCGTCTATTTCAGGTTTGTCTATTGATTTCACCCTTATAAAGAGTCTTGTTTCTACAATACCTATATTGGGAGCATACCAGTAGGATATAAGGCCTTCTACATCTGATAATCCGGCACCTGTTACATTCAATCTTTCTTTTGCAGTAAAATCAGCTCTTACACAGTGTATGAATGTTCCTGCAGGGCTATTGACTACATCCGAAACAGTGGAAATTTTATTTATTCCTTTTATTTTTATATAAAAATCACTGCCGTCAAAAGGAATATCTGTTGTCCACGAAGAACTGGTTTCCAGAGGAAAGATAAGCAGTTTCCCGTCAAAAGAGTGTTCTTCATTTCTTTGTTCATCTTTAAATCCGTACCATAAAAAAGAAGAATTATTGTTATTAAGATAATATTCCATTCTGTTAATAACAGAGGAATTATCCTGATTCTCTCTTTTTACCGATATATAGTTCTGAGTATTTCCCGGATTCCCATTGTTTTCCATAACGGTCCATCTTTCCAGATAAGATGAGTCGCATATTATACGGTTATAATGATAGGAAAATTTATTTTCTCTATATCTATAAGTCCAGTTTCTTCCTATCTGAACAGGAAAGAGACAACTCAATGTAAGTTCATCAGGATTTGCTTTAGAGCCGGGATTTAAAGAAGGAAGTACCGGATCACCTGAATTCATACAGGAAGCTGATATTATTAAAATTATTGCAGAAAAAATATAAAAAATAGTTCTTTTATTCATAGCATAAATATTATACACTTAAAGATTGACAAAAGCAAGATAATCATCACATGTGTCGAATATAGTTGAAGATTGAATATAATTGAATATTAAAAAAAATCATTGTATAATTATGTTAGTTTCATAACTTATCAGAATTTAGTAAGTAGTGAATGGTGAGTAGTGAGTAGAAATATACTTTCCCATTCACTATTCACTCATTTTTAGCTGACTGCTGTCTGCTGATAGCTGAACGCTTATAAATAATTTAAGAGGTGAGAATTATGCCTCTCAATGCTATACCTGAAGCTTTTAAAGAAGAAGTTCGCAATTTTATAGATGAACTTGAACTCTGGATGCCTTTAATAAGATTATTACTTATGACTGACAGTGAATTCGAAAAGTTCTGGATATCTTTTTCTACATTACATAAAGAAAAAAAGATCTATACTCAGGAAGTTGTGGATAGAATGAAGAGTATAATAGTAAAATTAAGAACAGAGAAAGATGAAAGATATAACCTGAGTGAGAGAGAACTTCGTGAATTACTCAGTTTTTCTGCATCACAGAAGTTTATCTGCTAGATTTAAGGAGATGGTCGTAGTGGGGTACGGCGAAGATAAAAGATCGGATTTTTATAAAAGGGCTATTGTAAAGCCTTTTGCTATTCCTGATGAAGAGAAATTTCGAATTTTTCAGACCCTCTGCCCCCTGGCCCAGAAACTTAAAGTCACGGGAAAAGAGATAAAGAAATACCGTGCCAGGGTAGATCTGTTTGATATAGATCCTCTGGAAGATGATATTTTTGCTGAGAATATAGTAGATTTTGACAGTCCTTCTCCATGGATTGATAAAGATTTTGCTTTTCAACTTGCCTATGAAATGGATGATCTTAAATCTTTAAAATGGTATGAACGTACTGTTGACAGGTGTGACAGGGTCGGAGAAAGACAGATACTTCTCAGGGCGAGAGGGGAGATTCTGGAAATGGAAAATAGTGAAGAAAAACCGAAGAATAAAGGTGCTTTATTCCTGAAACTGGTAAGAACCTATGGAGAAGAAAGAGGAATAAGTCTCGGAGACTACAGGAGTGCTTTTAATAACGATTCTGTCCTGGAAAAAAGGGAAATTCTTAAAAGAAAAAGAGAAGAAATGAATAAATTTGTTGAAGAAATAAAGTCTACTATGACTGTTGAAGAGTTATGTCATTATTATGAGAAAACACTCAGGCGCATAAACAAAGAATGCGGAACTTTCTTTGCAGATAATGGTGTCGATATACCATCTTATATAATAAATTCTTATATGAACAGGGTTATAGGAGAAGATTACGGCCGTTCTATGCCGGAAGATAAACTTATGGCTATGTAAAGGAGATTACTATGGAATTCAATGAAATACTTGCAATAGATATAGGAGCAGGAACTCAGGATATACTTATTTACGAGAAAGATAAATATATAGAAAACTGTGTGAAAATGATACTTCCTTCTTACTGTTCTATTATTTCTGCCAGAGTAAAAGAGGCTACGAAGGAAGGGAAAAATATATTTCTCCACGGTGGTATTATGGGAGGTCATCCCCTGTCATCTTCAATAAAGAAGCATATAAAAGCAGGGTATAAGGTTTATTCTACAGACATGGCATCAAAGACCTTCCGGGATAATCCGGAAGAAATAAAAAACTGGGGTATAGAAATTGTCCCTTCCAATCCGGGACAGTGCATGGAACTGGAACTGACTGACCTTAATCTGGATTTTCTAGCTGCTTCCCTTTCTCATTACGGCATAATATTACCATCTCTTGTAGCCATAGCAGTACAGGACCATGGGGAATGTATAAATGGGAGCAACAGGAAATTTCGTTTTTCTCACTGGAAAAAATTTCTTGATAACGGAGGAAAACTGTCAGAACTTATTTACAGGGAACCTCCCCCTTATTTCACCCGTATGATTTCTATTAAAAATTCATTGAAGTGTACAACACTCTTTATGGATACAGGGCCTGCCGGAATAATGGGAGCTTTCTGTGATAAGAAGGTAGAAGAATACAGAGAGAAAGGCCTTGTAATCGTAAATATAGGAAATCAGCATGTTATATGTTCAATAGTAAAAGGAGACAGAATTTTTGCAATACTGGAGCATCATTCAAGGGAAATGAATGAAGAGAAGATTGTTGATGTGATAAAAAGGTTTAAAGAGAGAAGTATAACAGATGAAGAAGTTTTTGAGGGAAGAGGCCATGGAGTTTGTTTCTCTGTAGATTTAATAGAAGATACTTCTGCCTGGCCCGTTATCATTACAGGGCCTAAAAGACAGCTTGCCTCCGGTGGAGATTATTATTTTGCCGTTCCTAACGGAGATATGATGCTTACAGGATGCTTCGGACTGCTGGAAGGAGCAAGAAAAATCTGAGTATGTAAGATATTTTGTATGACCTTTACTATTGAATAAAGTTTCAACAGAGGGTTGCGCAAAATTTATATGTCAGAAATTGTAATAATTATGTTGAATCCCGGACAAATACTTGATGTAAGGTATGAAGTTGTTAATAAAATAGAAGAAGATAGCCATGGCTCTGTATATCTCGGTAACCATGTAACGTTAAACAAGCAGATTGCCATAAAAGAAATAATGGGACACACCATGGCGCCTGATGCAAGACGTAACGTAACATCTGTTTTTATAGAGAAAACCAGAACCTTTGCAAAACTTGAACATGTCAGTTTGCCGAAGATAATGGATTTTTTCCCTTCAGGTGAGCATTTTTATATAATTATGGATTATATAAAAGGTGAAAATGTGGAAAATTTCATGAAATTAAGACATTCTGCTCCTCTTGAAGAAAAGGATGCCATAAACTATATAATAGATATATGTAAGGTTATGTGGTTTTTGCATAATCAGAAGCCTGTTCCTCTGTTTATGGGTAATTTAAATCCTGCCAGTGTAATAATAGGTTATGACGGAAAAATTTCTCTGGTCAGTTTCAGCATAAATAGATATATCAATCAAACAAATTATACGAGAGCCGGTTTTGCAGCACCTGAAGCATACAGAAATAAAATTACTCCTTTATCTGATATATTCAGTCTCGGAAATATTCTTTATTATATGATTACAGGTTTAAACCCCGGTATTTCCCGTCATACAAATTATGATCTTCCATCTGTAAGGACTATAAATCCCGATATTTCTGTAACTTTAGAGCAAATAGTAAAAAAAGCTATAGATTTAGAACCTTTTGCCAGGTTTGATAATATGAAAGATATGAAAGAGGCCCTTCAGAAATGCCTTGAGTGTCCTGAATTTTATATTAAAGAAAAGAGCAGGGGCAAGAAAAATCAGGAAGAAAAGGTATTTGAATCTTCTACTCTGAGCATGCCGGGCAGCTTTAAGAAAGAAATGGAACAAGTTCTGGGTGGTCTCAAAGATACAAAAATACTGGACAGTGAGATTACACAGGAGCTTCCGAAAACTGATGACGAGCCTGTTTATGAAATAAGTTCCAGGAATCTGGATGCAGATCCTATGGAGAAAGTAGCCCTGGAAAGACAGAGAAAAACAGAAAAATTAAAAGAAAAACAGAAACGTGCTTATGAAGCAGTGGAGCAAACATATAAAGCAAAAGAATATGAACAGAGAAAAGAATTTGCGAAATTTATAGTTCCTGTAACCATTATAGTTTTGTTAATCATCTGTATAATTATTTATGTTATAAGTCGTTCTTAGTACCGCTCCAGGTAAATTAGTAACCATTTTATCAGCTTCTGCCTGACAGGCTCTTACGAAGAAAAATAATTTGCCTTATATAATTTGTTTTACAGACAATAAATGAACCCTTATTTAATTTTTTATACTATAGAAAAAACGAATTTTTCTTCTCCAGAGCCTGCCAGGCAGAAGCTTTTTACGGGTACCCTTTTACCTGTTACGGTACTAATTACCGCTCCAGGTAAATTAGTAACCATTTTATCAGCTTCTGCCTGACAG
>CALARM010000690.1 GCA_937888925.1 uncultured Synergistia bacterium
CTCACTGTATATCAGTATCGGATGAAGATATAAAAATACTTTCGGAAAAAGGAGTATATGTGGCACATACTCCAAAAACCTATATGAAACTGGCTATGGGTATGTCTCCCCTTGATAAATTTCTGAAGGGAGGAGTAAAAGTCGGCCTGGGAACAGATGGGCCCGCATCTAATAATGATCTGAATATACTTGAAGTCATGAGACTCACAGGACTTGTACATAAAAACCTTACAGGAGATCCTGCATCTTTTCCCAATGATGTAATTCTGCGTCTTGCAACAGGCGGCTCAGCCTCTCTTATGGGATTTAAAGACAGCGGTGTCATAAAAGAAGGGGCACCGGCAGATATAATTCTTTTTAACAGGAAAAAACCTTACTGGACTCCATGTCATGATGTGAAAGCAAATATAGTCTATACATCCCATCCTGCCGATATAGAATATGTTATATGTGACGGAAAATTATTGCTTGATAAAGGTAATCTCACGACTCTTGATGAAGAAAAAATTATGTATGAAGCAGAAAAAAGAGCTTTTCGTATGGTAGGACGGGAGATGAACCTGGTAAGAAGCTATAAGGGATAACTTTTTCTCCGGAAAGGTTTTGATTAAAATTAACGAGTAAATAAAGATTACTGAGGTGAGCATAACTAATACATATATGCTTTCGTGACGCGTAACTCGTAACGGTAGGAAAACCTTTATTAAATGCTTGTGCTCAACTCAGTAATACATTCAGAGTCCGGACAGGAAAAGGTTTCAGAGATGGACACTAACTTATCTGGAGTGATACTGAGTTTTATTTCTAATTTAAAACTGATGAAAGTATAATTTCTTCATCTTTTGAGACTTTTTCACCCATTACCTCTGCAATTTTTCCTCCAAACATTTTACCCATAAGTCCTGTATTCATTCCTGAAATATAAACTTTACCATTTTTCCCTTCATATACTGCAAAAGCACATGGCATCAGTGTTGCAAGGTGTGTATTATCAGTGAGTATATCTTTTGCATATTCCGGCTGACATAGTTCAATGAGTACAACTTTTTTAGGAAAATCGATTCCGGTTTTAGTAATCGATTTCTGTAGATTTCTTGTTCCGGGATGTTCCCAGTTTTTATTTTTTATAGCTTTTTCCAGTCTTGATATGGTTTCGTTAAAAGAATATTTACTTTCATGTACATTAATCATCATCGCCGGCATTAACATATACACAAGGATTATTGCAGTAAACAGTCCGAATAGAAAACCTCCTGACACCATATAAATACTTTTTGCATTTATAAATACTTTTTTATCCATAATACATGTTCCTCCTCATTTTTCTTTTACATTTTAGATGTAGAAACATATAAAAGGATTCAAACATATTTATTGTTATCTAAATAAAGGTTATATGGTTAATATGGAGAATTACTATCATTTATTTTACAGCAGGGAGGATTCGTTTTGAAAATTTTGCCTTTTAACAGGGAACAGATTCTTGAAATAGCAGAGAAATACGGCACACCGTTTTATATATATGATGAAAAAGGGATAAGGGAAAATGTAAGAAATCTTCTCAGAACTTTTTCATGGTGTGATTTCAGGGAGTATTTTGCAGTAAAAGCAACTCCCACTCCTTACATACTGGATATTCTGAAAGAGGAAGGATGCGGCCTTGACTGCAGTTCTATGGCAGAACTTATGGTGGCGGAAAAATGCAATGTGTCAGGTGAAGATATTATGTTTTCATCAAACAATACACCTTCCGGGGAATATGAAAAAGCCCTGAACATGGGTGCCATAATTAATCTGGATGATATAACACATATAGATTTTTTAAAGAAGCATTTATATATACCTTCTACCATATGCTTGCGTTACAATCCCGGAACTTTTGCTATGTGGAATAATATCATAGGCGAGCCGGGAGATGCAAAATTCGGTTTCACAAAAAAACAGCTTTTCGAAGGATATAAGATTCTGAAAGAGGAAGGCGTGAAAAAATTCGGCCTTCATACAATGATAGTTTCAAACGAACTTGACGGACGGTGTTTTATTGAAGTTGCAAAAATGATGTTTGAACTGGTTGTTGAAATTTCCAGAGAACTTTCAATAGATATTGATTTCCTTAATCTGGGAGGAGGTCTGGGAATACCTTACAGACCTGAAGAAAAGCCTCTTGATCTGAAAGATATATCGGAACATGTAAAAGATCTTTACGAAGTCCTCATAATAAAAGACAATATAAAACCTTTTAAATTATTTACGGAATTCGGAAGATTTATAACAGGGCCCTATGGTTATCTTGTATCGAAAGTAATACATAAGAAAGAAATTTATAAAAATTACATAGGTCTTGATGCCACCATGGCAGACCTTATGAGGCCCGCCATATACGGCGCCTATCATCATATAACAGTTATGGGAAAAGAAGAGCATGAGGCCACTCATAAATACGATATTACAGGCTCTCTCTGTGAAAATAATGATAAATTTGCCATAGACAGGGTCTTACCCTCTATTGACACAGGAGATATAATAGTAATTCATGATACAGGCGCCCACGGTCATGCCATGGGATTTAATTATAACGGTAAACTGAGGTCTCCAGAGCTTGTGTTAAATGAAAATGGTTCCGTGAAATTAATAAGAAGGAGAGAGACTTTTGATGATTATTTTGCCACTGTCAATATCAGTGACCAGTGATCAGTTACCGGTGACCAGTGACCGGTGAGCAGTGAAGCTTGTTTATAGTTTAAACATTAATCTGTCATGCTAAACTATAAATTTATGGTAACTGATAACTGGTAACTGCTAACTGGTAACTGCTAACTGCTCACTGGTAACTGAAAAAAAGGAGGACTTTAATTATGATGGATTCTTACGAAATAATAAACTATATTGCACAGGCACCCAGGAAATCCCCTGTAAAGGTTTATCTTTCAGGAGAACTGGATAAAATTGATTTTGCTTCTCTGGAGTTTATAGGAGGTAAAGAGTTCGGTGTAATTTTCTGTGAATTTTCTGAATTTCAGGAATTTCATGAGAAGAATAAAAATTACATAAAGAAATATAAACATGAATTGCCATGCAGGAATTCTGCCATACCTCTTGCAGATCTGAGTAGATATAATGCGAGAATAGAGCCGGGAGCAATAATAAGAGATCATGTGGACATAGGCGACGGAGCTGTCATAATGATGGGAGCCGTATTAAATATAGGCGCTTCAATAGGTGAAAAAACTATGATAGACATGAATGTCGTTGTCGGAGGAAGAGCCATTGTAGGTAAAAACTGCCATATAGGAGCAGGTGCCGTAATTGCAGGTGTCATAGAACCGCCGAGTGAAAAATCCAGTGTTGTGGAAGATAATGTTCTTATAGGAGCAAATGCCGTTATACTTGAAGGTGTTACGGTAGGGAAGGGAGCCGTTGTGGCAGCAGGTTCCGTTGTGGTTTCCGATGTGAAGCCTTTTACCGTCGTTGCGGGAGTGCCTGCTAAAATCATTAAAGAAGTAGATGATAAGACGAGAGAAAAAACAAAATTAATAGAAGAATTGAGGAGATTATAGGCGATATTATGAATATAATAGTTCAAAAATACGGAGGCAGTTCTGTTGCAGATACAGGCCGTATAATGAATGTGGCAGGAAGGATAGAGAAAAAAATACAGGAGAATTTCAGAGTCGTAGTAGTTGTTTCTGCCATGGGAAAATCTACCGATAACCTTATAAAGCTTGCAAAAGAGATAACAGAATATCCTGAAGGCAGAGAAATGGATATGCTTCTTACGACAGGTGAACAGGTTTCTGCCGCATTACTTTCTATGGCACTTCATACGAAACATATTAAGAGTATATCTCTGAATGCTTTTCAGGCAGGTATTATGACAACAGATGATCATACTCAGGCAAGGATTAAATCTTTTAATAAAGAAAAAATACTTTCTATCCTGAAAGATTATAATGTAGTGGTCGTTACAGGATTTCAGGGTATTACTGAAGACGGTGAGCTTACGACCCTGGGGCGGGGAGGTTCCGATACGTCTGCAGTGGCTCTTGCGGCAGATCTCGGAGTCAACTGTGAAATATACAGCGATGTACCCGGCATATATACGGTAGATCCTAAATTACACCCGAATGCTAAAAAATTAAAATATGTCACCTATGACGAAATGCTTGAAATGGCGAGTCTGGGAGCGAAAGTTTTGCACAGCCGTTCAGTAGAAGTGGCAAAAAAATTTGGCATTACAATTTACTGCGGTTCGTCCATGACAGATGAGGAGGGAAGCTACGTGGTTTCAGAAGATATGATGATAGAGCAGCCTGTGGTTACAGGACTTTCGGTAATGGAAAATCAGACACAGGTTACAATAACAAATATGGCAGTCGATTATGATTTTGC
>CALARM010000691.1 GCA_937888925.1 uncultured Synergistia bacterium
GGTACAGATTTGAAAAGAGAGGCGGAGAAATAGGTGAGATAAGCAATGCCATTAACGAACTTGCTTCTACTCTGAGCAGGGTAAGAAGTTATACGGAATTGATACTTGAAGGTACGGGAGAAGGTGTTATAGCTCTCGATAAGGATTCAAAAGTAGTGTTCTTCAATAAATCGGCAGGAATTTTACTGAACATAAACAGAGAGAATGTTATAGAAAAAGATTATAGAGAAATTGTTACGGAAGAAAAAGATCTCTTACGAGAAACAATAGAAGATGCCCTTGCAGGTAAAAATAGAAATATTTTGAAAACTGTTTATAAATTGAATAACGGACAGGAAATACCACTTTCTATAAACAGTTTCTGTCTTGAAACCAGAGGGAGAGAGGGAGCAGTTATGATATTAAGGGATCTCTCCGATATGGAACGGCTGGAGAGAAAGCTCAGACAGACAGATAAACTTGCAGCTCTGGGAAAACTTGTAGCGGGAGTGGCTCATGAGATAAGAAATCCTATTGCATCTATAAGAGCAAACGTGCAGTTATGGCAAAAAAGGCTGGAAAAAACGCCTCCTTCAAAGGAAGCTCTTGATATGGTTATTGACGAAATAGACAGGCTTAACGGTATTGTTGAAAAATGGCTTATCTTCGCAAAATACAGAACTTCTTCCAGAGAGAATTATCAGGTAAATGAAGTGATAAAAAAAGCGGTAGAACTTATGAGGGTAGAAATTAAAAACAGGGATATAGATTTTTCGTGTGACATGGAAGAAGATATACCCTGTGTTTATATAAATCCACAGGAAATAGAACAGGTTATCATAAATCTTATGCAGAATTCTCTGGATATGCTTTCTGAAAACGGCAGTTTAACAGTAAAAAGCAGTTACGTGAAAGAAGATTCCCGCATAAAAGTTGAAGTGATTGATACAGGGCCAGGACTTCCTCTTGATATTCAGGGTAAGATATTTGATCCCTTCTTTACTACAAAAGAAGAAGGAACAGGCCTGGGCCTTGCCGTATGTTATGATATAATTACAGGACATAAAGGTACTATAGATTTTGAAACAGTTCTCGGTAAAGGAAGCACTTTTTATTTTACTATACCGGTCATTTTACATCCATAGTTTTGGGATCATATATGGAAAAGTTATTTTTTAAAGGTCTTATGTTGAATGTGTAAAGGGTATTGGCTTTAACTGTTATAATACCTGTTATGATATAATCTTCCAGACCCACGCAGAGCAGATATGTTTTACCCGGCATAAGCTCTCTTGTAAAAGTATCGTCTTTATTAAATAAACAGTCCATTTCTTTCAGTTCAGGCACAGTCGTTCCGGGAGTCAGTATGGCAACACAGGGATGGTATCCGTCGTTTATATTTACAAATTTAACCTTTGAACCATCAGCATTGGCAGAGCATTTCATTTCAGGACAACCTTCCATAGCTTTATTGATGATTGGTTCCCATATAGCTCTTTTTTTACTGTCAGAAATATCTGAAAGATATTGCTGTGCTTTAGAAAGTTCTTCATAAGATTTCATAAAATCATCTTCTGCATAACACATGGCAAGGCAATAATAAGCTTCGGCACATTTCTGATTACAGGAAATAGCTTTATTGAAGCATTCAATAGCTTTATCCAGGTCACCTTCTGAAAGAGCTTTTTTATTCCCTCCTGTTTTCCCCATGTACATTATACCTGTCTTATAAAGCATATAATAAGCATTGCCAAGCATAAAATATCCCTCAGGGGCATTATTGTTTACCTTCACATATTTCTCAAACTTTTCAATACTGCTTCTAAAATAGTCCTGAACCGTAGTTATATCATGGCGCCCGTAATTGCCGAAATATTCTGCCATAACGCCTATTCCTCTTCTATATTCCATTTTTCCTTTTTCAAGAGCCTGTCCTGCCAGGAATTTAATTATCAAAAAGTAAGCCCCGCCAATAATAAGAATTAAAATAGAAACAGTAATAATACGTTGTAAATAACTCTTTTTTGGCATAAAACACCTTCCTTTCTTTTATAGAACCGGGTGAACATTTCTGTGGTTTTATTTACTTTCTCCCAGGGCTTTCAGACATTTATCCCTGTAGTTTTTTGCATTTACATTGTTCGGATCTATTTTCAGTACTGTTTCATAACATGTGAGAGCATCTCTGTATTTTTTTAATATATAAAGGCAATTGCCCTTATTATATTGTGCCCTTATGTTTGCGCCATCTATCTGTAAAGCTCTGTCGTAACATCCTGCTGCATCGGAATATTTTCCTTCTTTATATGAATTATTTCCTTTTTCAACCCAGTAATCAGCAGTATTTTCCGGAAGTATGTAATTCTCACCATATAAAGCTTTTGCAGCTTTCTCTTTCTCCTGTTTTGCATAGGGATAGGTTGAATCTATAGATAACAGCTTATCATAACATTGAATGGCATTTTTATATTTACCCTGAAGATATAAGATTTTACCCTTTTCCATTAATGCCATTGTAAACTCAGGAGCAATCTCCAGAGCTTTATCATAACTTTTGATAGCTTCATCATATCTTTTTAAATCTCTCAGAGCATTACCTTTGCAGTAATAAACTTCCGCATCGCCCGGATCAATGGATATGGATTTATTAAAACAATCTACTGCCTGCTCGTATTTTCCTTCTGCCATTAATTTCCTTCCCTTACCGAGCCATTCAAGGGAAGGGACAGAACTGCTGTCAGCTACTTCCATTTTTTCAGTTTTAGCACCATAATCTAATTCATTACCACTGCATGGTAAGGAAAAAACAATCAATAAAATTAAAGTTATTATTAATTTTCCTGAGTGCATAAATCTTTACCTCCTCAATATAACTATTTATTCTTGAATATTCTATTCTTTCTCTTTTTTTTCCTGTAATTTTTTATAACCTCTGCAAAGTGATTGTTCATATACATCATATGACAGACATTTCTGACAGCCTTTATAGATTTCTTTCATAGTAGTTCTGAAAAGAACATGTTTAAATTATTCATTATTACTGACCCGGGGATAAGCATGTAATAAAAAAATTTCTTTCCGTCAGGCATTACAGGAGAATTGTGGATTTTTTGTAAAATAGTATAAAATTAACATAAAATTAACATAAAATTATTGAAATAAATAAAGGAAGAAACTATAATCAAATATATCAATAAATGGAGGTTTGACATGAAAATCAATAATTTAGTTTCTGAAATTCCGAAAAAGACAGGACTAATTCAAAATGTAAGAAAAGATGTTCTTCAGGAAGATAAATTTACAGAGTGCTCTTCTTCTGATTTATCTTCACTTAAAGACTTACACTTTCTGGATAAAGCACTTTTTAAAGAAACCTTTGGTGTAAGTGTTGAAGATGTAATTGACGGGAAAGTGGCTCCAGAAGATTTAAAGATAAAAGAAAAGAGAAAATTTTTTCATTTCCCTGAAAAAGAACTTTTATATCAACCACCTGCTTTTGGTGCATTATTGGGAGCTAGTTTTGGCGTTGTTCTGGGAACGGCTGGAACACTTTTTAAAGCTACTAACTCACCAGTGGGGTTTGCATGTACTACACTGATGGTTGGAGCTTTTGCATTGCAATTCGCCAGACAGAAAGCATATTACGGCAGTGACGAAAGCATAAAGTATGCCACTATGTCCAGACGCATCTCAAATGCACTGGAAATGACAGGAGAAATGGCTATGGGTTACTGCTTCGGAATTGGTGGCATAGCGGCGGCAGCAGCTCTGGGTGGGGCGGCAAATGCTGTCGGTTCGGCTCTGGGTTACTGTATGACCGGGAACCGTAATGACTGATGGAATATAAAAAAACTATCTGAAAAGTAATATTTGTATTACGCGTAAGGTTCTGTATCAACAAAATCTCCGAAGGGGAAAGATATGCTGTATTACTGACCTGAGCATAAGCCTTTAATAAACGTTTTCCTTTCGTCACACGTCACGCGTGACGAAAGCGTATATGTTATTATTTATGCTTACCTCAGTAACATTGAGTTGTAAATTAAATAAATGTAATAATTTGATAGCCTTCCGTTATTACTTTGATTCAGAAAAAACGGCTAAATTCCCAGGTTTTGTCAATTTAAAAAGCTAGATATTTCAAGGTTAATTCATAATTAAAGTATTAGCGAAACAGCATCAATATGACACCGGCAACCGGCAACCCGATTTAACCCTTTTTCAGACGTTCAATATCCTTTTTTGTTGCTTCCACATATTTTTGATTCTTTCTCTTTATTGCGAATTCATTGGCCTTTTGATATGCTCCAAGAGCTTTCTGTTTATCGCCCTTCTTTTCATAGGCTTTGGCTAGACCATAAAGTATTTGATCTGCATTTTTCGGTTTTAACTTTAATGCTCTGGAGTATTCTATTATAGATTTATCTGTCTGGCCTGTTTTATCGTAAAGTATGGCAAGATTGGTAATGGCCTGAATATTGGAACTGTTGGATTTTATGGCATCCTGGTAATTCTTGATGGCTTCTTCGTTTTTACCTGTACGGGCATTGGCTATACCCAGGTATGTAAGAGCCTGATCATAATCAGGTTTAATCTTGAGGGATTTATTATATTCCTGTATGGCTTCCTGATCATGTCCGGCTTTTGCATAGGCAAAACCGAGATTTGCATAGGCCTGATAGAATTTATTATCACATTGAAGAGCCAGTTTGTAAGCTTTAACGGCTTTATCTCCCTGCCCTGCTTTAATATACATCTGACCGAGATTGTCATATACCTTTGCTTCCTTCAGACCCAGTTCAAGTGCTTTTTCGAATGATGTAATTGCTTCCTGGGTTTTACCCTGGAAAGAACAGGCAAGACCCATATTAAAATAGGCCTGGCTGTTGGAACTGTCAAGGGCAATAGCCTTTTTGTACTGTCCTTCTGCATCGGCAATTTTACCGAGTTTTACATAAACAATACCGAGATTATTATAAATTTTCGGATCCTTAGGATCTATGTCTATAGCTTTTTCAAACTGTGCTGCTGCTTCTTCATATTTACCTGATTTTGTCGAAGCCACACCTGCATTGTAGTACATCTCTGATTTGTCTGTAGTAACAATCTTGAGTTTTTGAGATATTCTATCCAGTTCCTTGTTAACCATATTTATAGCATCTCTGTCTTTTAACTGTTCAACTATTTCACGGGCTTTCAGGAGACTTTCGTTTGCTTTATTTGTATGGCCTTTTTTATCATAAACAAGGGCAAGGTTGTAATAAGCCTGGGCATCATTTGGTGTAAGTGATAAAACCTTCTGATATTCTTCTATCGCACTGTCAGGTTCCCCTGTTTCATCAAGGCAGCTTGCCATATAGTAATGGGCAAGATGATCCTTATCATCCAGTTCTACAGCTCTCCTGAATTCTACCAGTGCTTCTTTATATTGTTTTGTTTTTGTATAGGCTATACCCAGGTTTCTTCTTATTTCCACATCATCAGGAGTGATTTCTATTGCGGCTTTATACTCTTCTATTGCCTCTGTGAAATTATCTTTATAGAACAATGCCAGTGCGATGTGGTAATGGCTTTTTGCATCTTTCGGATTGAAAGACAGGGCTTTTTTGAAAGATTTTATTGCCGCATCAAACTGTTCCATCTGCGAATAAGCCATACCTATATTTCTATAAGCAGGTGCAAATTTCGGATTTAATTTTATTGCCTGCTGATATTCTTTTATTGCAAGGTCGTATCTTTCCTGTCTCATATAGGCTATACCCAGGTTGTATCTTGCTGCAGAATGTTTCGGGTTATGGGTTGCAGCTTTCTGATAACTTTCTATTGCCTTATCCAGTTCGCCAACCTTTGCATAGGCAAGGCCAAGATTGTAATAACCCTGTGCGTAGGAAGGATTAAGTTTTATAGCTTTCTGATATTGACTGATTGCTTCTTCATATTTATCCATTTTGGAATAGGCAATACCTAAATTTCCGTACGATAGATAATAGGTTGAGTCCAGATCGATAGATTTTTTATAGGCTTTAATGGCAGGACCTATGGCATTTTTCTGGGCATAAGCAAGCCCGAGATTGCAATAACTGTGCGAATCATTCGGGTCAATTCTTATAGCTTTTTTATATTCAACTATAGCGTTATCAATCTTTCCGAGCTGTGCGTATGCAAGTCCCAGGTTATAATGTATTTGACTGTCATTGGAGTCAAGTTCCAGTGCTTTTCTATAACAGACTATGGACTCATTTATTTTTCCCATCTTTCCGCAGGCTATGCCCAGATTAAGATGAGCTTTCCCGTTGTCAGGTGATAATTCTATGGCTTTTTGATACTGACTTATTGCAAGGTCCATTCTGCCTGCTTTCATAAAGACCCTGCCAAGCTCAAAATATGCAGGACCATAGGTTTTATCCTTTCTAATTATATGTTGAAATTCTTCAACAGCCGCATTATATTCCTTTATATTATAAAGACATAAAGCCAGGTTATATCTGGCATCAAGATTGTGCTCATTTAAATTAATAGCAGTTTGAAGATGAGGTATTGCTTCATCAAATCTCTCAAGTTTTATAAGAGAAACGCCAAGTCTGGTAAGCATATCAGGCCTGGGCTCTATAAGGTCCAGAAGTTTTTGATAAAGTTCTATTGCCGGTTCGTAATCCTGGTTTTCATAGTGAACAGATGAAAGTGCTTCCAGAGCCGGTATATTACAGGCATCTATATCCAGAATTTTTTCATATTCTCTTCTGGCATTATCATCCTGGCCTGCTTTAGAGTATATGGAAGCCATTCCTATGCGTATATCCAGGTCTTCCGGTTTTAATCCTGCGAGCTTTGAATACTGCTCTATTGCTTCATCGGTTTTATCGATTTTTTCATAAAGATTTCCAAGCTGTTTCCTTGACTCCAGATGTCCTGGATATTTATTTATAACTCTTTTAAATTCTTCTATGGCATCTTCATATTTACTGAGCTGTGCATAGGCCAGACCAAGATCAAAATGTACCTGAACATCAGCAGGTGTACTTTCATAAATCTCTACCTTATCTTCTTCGTATAAAGATTTTTTGTCTTCTTTCACCGGTACAGTATATGTTTCTTCTTCTTCTTCTTCCTCCGGCGGTGTTTCTTCTTCTTCATCTGGCTCCTGTATCTCTACTTCTGCAAACTCTTCTTCCTCTTCTTCTTTCAAAGTCTCTTCTTCTTCCACAGGCAGTTGTATGAGATCGTCTTCTTCCTCTTCTTCCTCTTCTTCCTCTTGAGGAGGTTTTTCTTCCTCTTCATCTTCCTCTTCCACTATTTCTATTTTCCTTTTCATACTATCTTCGGCAAGCCTTAATATCTCATCTACATCCATACTGTCTTTTTCTTCTACTACTTTTTCTTTTACTACTTTTTCTTCTTCATGGGGAGATTCTTCAACTGTTTTTTCCTCTTCGTAAGTACCTCCGGCAAGCCTCAGAATTTCATCTACGTCTATTTCTTTTTCTTCCTCTTCTTCTCCGGCCTCTTCTCTGATCTCTTCTGTTTTAAATTCCCTGACAGGTTCTTCTCTGACTTCTTCTATTCTTCTGGTTTCCTGTACACGTTCTATTACTCTTCCACTAAGTCTTCCAAGTTCTCTTTTTATGTTCTCCTCTAATTTATAATCATTCCTGACCAGGCTTAAAGCTTTTTCCAGATTATCTTTAGCCATATCTTTCATACCCTGAGAATCGTAAACAATGCCTAAATGATAATAGGCAAGGCTGTCTTCAGGATGTATGTGTATAACCTTTTCAATTTGAGATATGGCAAGATCGTATTTGCCCTGTTTACTGTAAACAAGGCCTATATTTAAGTTTGCTTCTTTATGACTGAGTTCTGAAGCTATTACAAGTTTGAATTCCGCAAGAGCTCTATCCAGTTCATTCTTTTTAAGGTAAGTTTCTCCGAGTTTACAATGAGCTTCTGTCATATTAGGAGACTGTTCCAGGGCATTTTTATATTCATCAATGGCCATATCTGTTTTACCCTGGGCCAGATAAGTATTTCCAAGGGAAACTCTCGCATCTACAAAATCCGGCTCGAAATCAAGGGCTTTTCTATAGCTTACAACTGCTTTTTCATATTCTCCTATTTTGGAATGTGCTTCTCCCAGTCTATAATGGGGCATAAACTGGTTCGGATTTAATACAAGGCTTTCCTGGTAATGTTGAATTGCAGAGGTTATCTGATTCTGTTTTTCGTAGGCAGCTCCAAGATTGAGATGGCATACAGGATCATGAGGATTTTTCTCCAGAACTCTCTGGAAAACCTTTATAGCTCTGTCAAACTTTTGCAGATTTATATAGGCGAGACCTAAATTTTTATAAGTATTTTCATTTTCTTCATTGATTTCTATTGCTTTGTTATATTGTTCTATAGCTTCCTCATTTCTTCCCATATCTGCATATACTTTACCGAGATCACAGTAAGCCTGATCGA
>CALARM010000692.1 GCA_937888925.1 uncultured Synergistia bacterium
ATAAATAAGTTATCAAATAGGCTCTCATATCGAAATAATAATAAGGTTGAGCCAGAAAACAGCACATAACCAGAATAATGGCAGAGAGTAAAGGATTTGAATTTCTTACCTGACAGATAAAAAATATGACTGAGAACGTAATTAAAAGAATAACTGTCCTCAACAGATAAAGGCCTTTCATCTTAAAAGGGAGATAAATTAAATAAAATACAGCCAGTATGAACCATTGAGTCGAATTCCATGTCCTCCCGGTTGCAGTATAGGAAAACACATCTTTCTGAGGGAAAGTTCTTTCGTTTATAATATATTTTCCTGTAGCAAGATTAAGCCATGTATCTGCTGCAGGTATATGATAGAGCGTTACAAAAGTAAGGGAAGCAAGTAAAATTATTAAAACAATATATTCATATTTAAGCATCAATCATACATCTTTATTTTTTTACCTATAATTACTATTTCATCTGCAATTATAAATTTTAATATAATCCCGGGTAAATCTCCCAGCCCAATTGTATATACGAAAACCTTCCTTTTATATTTATATAATTCCTTTTTTGTGCATCTGCCTCAATCTTAAAACCATAACAAGACTTTCCAGGAGAGTTATATAATCAAGTTTGGTTTTGCCTCTTACCCTGTCTCTAAAGATAATAGGTATTTCAAACATATTAAGATTTTTAAGTCTTGCTTTATACAAAATTTCAGTTACTATAGTAGGTCCGGCAGATATGAGATCTTCAAGATCTACAAGTTCGAAAACATGCCTTTTAAAACATCTGTATCCTGAAGAAACATCCCTGATATTTATGCCAAGAAAAGTTCTTATATATATACCTGCAAGAGTTGTTACAATCCTTCTGTACAGCCCCCTGTCTTCATCCTGCCCTCCCGGAACAAATCTGGAGCCGATAACCATATCATAACATGGTATTTTTTCAAGAAAATCCGGTATATAACGTGGATGATGAGAAAAATCTCCATCCATTTCTATTATATAGTCAGATCCTTCATTGCAGGCTCTCTGAAATCCTTCTATACCGGCAAATCCTCTCCCCCGTTTTTTCTTTCTTGTCAACAGATTTACAGAAGGATTATTCTTCCCTATATCACTCACAATTTGACCTGTTCCATCAGGGGAATTATCATCCACTACAAGTATATTAAGTCCTTCTATATTCAGCTCCAGAATAAAATTTACAAGGTCGCCTATATTTTCTCTTTCATTGTAAGTAGGTATTACTACAGTAGTTTTCATTACATCAATCTTCCGCAATTTATACAATATTTATTTGCTAAAGGTACACTGGCACCACATGAAACACAGCTTCTTTCTCCTGTAGCGGGAGACGAGAAACTGGCAGGAGCAGAAGCTGTAAAATCACTCTGAGCCTGATTATTATAGCTTTCTGAAAAAGATGGAGACGAAGACGAAGCATTGTAAGAAGAAGGGGAACTATATGAGGAAGGAGGAGCATTGTAAGAAGAAGCATTTTGCGCAAGCATGTCATAATTTTTATCATCTCTGTAATTTACGTCAGCCAATTCCCTATGACCCGTTGCGATACCTTCCATTGCACAGATATTATTTGCCATCATCCACATAATTTCACTCACATAGGTAAGATTTGCCACATCCTTTATAATACCTATATGTTCATAATTTATTCCGTTTCCTGTAACAGACATATTTATAAGATGTCTTCCATTCAACATATTCCTCATTAAATCATGAGTAAGAATCCTTTCTACTTTTCCAGGAGTCTGGCTTTTTATCATAAATGCTTCGTCAAACTCTCTGTTTCCTATCTGAATATCCTGTCCTCCGAAAGCTTTTCCTATTTTACTCAGAAAACCTTCCTGGTATAAATGAAGATGGCAGTCAACATATTTCGGGAAACTCATAGTAATTCCGGTATAGGTAGTCCTGCTTTTTCCGCTGCCTCTTGAGAAGGTATGCAACAGATAATCAAACCCTTTATAGTCTCCTGAAACTCTGGGTGTATTGAACATGCTGCCCGGATTCAGAATAAGGCCTGAATTCATGGCAAATCTCCCCCACGCATCCTGTATTGCTTTATTATTATAATAAGTTATAGCCAGACCAAGACAGATAAAGCCGCCAAAGAAAAGAATTTGAATCAAACATGCTCCGGAACTATCCATAATAAAAAGCTCCTCTCAAAGAAATATAGGCTAATTATACATTAATATAGAGAAGAAATCAATTTATATTTGATGA
>CALARM010000693.1 GCA_937888925.1 uncultured Synergistia bacterium
CGTTAAGTGCTTTAATAAAATTCTTTACTCTGCCGTTATTTCCGTTATTTATCATAGAATCCTACAGAAAACACCGGCAGATGAATAAAATCGTCCTTTCATGCCTGTTATCTTTCCTGGTAATAATAATTCTCTTTCTTCCTTACTGGGACAAAGGGAATATGATAAAAGGGATGTTATCCGGCATGAGTTCATACCATAATACGGGAGGCCTGTCCATACCTTCCATTATGAAAGGATATATGAAGGTGAATAAATTGGGTGGTATATCTTATGTAACACCTGTTTTCGGTATTATCTTCCTGATATTTCTCTTTATAGAGACTTTCTTTATAAAGGGCACGACGGAAGAGAGAATGACTGTTCTATTGACTTTCTTTCTCATTACCGTTTCCCTGTTTTACCCCTGGCATTTCATACCTGTTCTGACTGTTCTTACCTTTTGTGAAAGTAAAAGACATGTAACATATCTATTTACGGCAACTTTTTCTTCTATGGCCTTTTATCCTTTATCGGTATGGTTATTGAATTTCAGTGGATTATCTGTGTTTTACGCATATTTATGTCTGTCTCTGCTTATGCTCCTGCCCGTAATAATATTTTTTATCGGAACGGTTATTCTTAACTGTTACCTTAAAATCCCTTATTTTTCCGGTAAACAAATTTCTAAAGTCTGAAAGGGTTTTGTCTTTGTACAATAGAATTTATATGGGAATTGTATGCATAACCCGTGACAGGAGGATGGCTATCTGTACCTGTCATGGAATTGTCACGACCCCGGTAATTATGAGAGATTTTATGAATAATAAACCCCGCAGGGGGGCTTGAAAGAAAGGTTAAGAGAACATGAAAAAACCGGATCTCCCCATATGGCAGATAATCAATATGAGTATAGGATTTTTTGGCATTCAGCATGGCTTTGAAATACAGTTTGCCCGTATGAGTTCCATCTATGAAAAACTCGGTGCAAAACCCGATGAATTGCCATTTCTCTGGCTTGCAGCACCTCTTACGGGACTTATAGTTCAGCCTGTAATAGGTTATATGAGTGATAAGACATGGCTTTCTGCTCTTAAAATGAGAAGAAGACCCTATTTTTTTACAGGCGCAATTCTTGCAACAATAGCACTCTTTATTATGCCATCCTCTTCTTCTCTGTGGATGGCTGCAGGATGTCTCTGGATGTTAGATGCTTCATTGAATATAAGTATGGAACCATTCAGAGCTTTTATAGGAGATAAACTTAATACCGGTCAGAGACCTGCAGGATATGCCTATCAGGGACTTATGATAGGCCTGGGTACTATATGCGGTACTTACATAGCGTCTCTGGATTTAATGAACATACTCCCTGCTTACTCCGGCTCTGTGCCTTTTCTATCACGCCTTCTGTCTTTCCTGCAATCTACGGGAGCCACATCGATGCATCTTGCTTTCTATGCCTGTGCGATTATATATTTTATTTCAGTGATGTATACAGTACTTACATGCAGTGAATATCCTCCCGAAGAAACAGAAGAACAGGTTAAAAGCGGAACTGCTGTCGATGCACTGAAAAACTGGGGTAAAGAAACATGGGATTGTTATACAAAAATGCCTCCTGTCATGAAACGGCTTGCTGTTGTTCAATTTTTTACATGGATGGGCCTTTTCTGCCTGTGGATATTTTATAATGTATCAGTAGCCCGTTATATCTTCGGAGCTACTGATCCTAACTCACCTCTTTATGACGAAGGCATAAGATGGGGAACTCATACTATGATCATTAAAGGCGTGGCAACCCCTATATTCGCTTTATGCATACCTTTACTCGTAAAAGTTATGGGAAAGGTCTATACTCATATGACAGCTTTACTTATATGCGGTATAGGATTACTGACAGTTCCCTTTATTCATGATAAAAATCTCCTCTATTTTCCTATGATAACGGCAGGTATAGCCTGGGCGTCAATTGTGGCGCTCCCATATGTAATACTTGTAGATCATATACCTAAAAAGCAGTACGGCATATTTATGGGTATATTCAATATGTTTATTGTCATACCTGAAATAATGGTATCTCTCGGCATAGGAAGAATTCTTATGAAAATAGTAAATAACAATCAGTCCTATGCGGTGGCATTCGGAGGTATATTACTTCTTATAGCTGCAGCAGTAACGCCGTCTCTCAGGAAATTTGAAACAACATCGGAAAATATGCCGGAAGAAACGGAACAATAAACGGTGATGACAATCTTACATACCTGTGTCGTGACGCGTAACCCGTGACGGGAACAAACACGTCAATCTGCATAATGATACATATTTTTTGGGACACTCTTTTTCCTGTTTACATTAAGAAATCTTTATTGGCACTATTGTGAATGGCTTTTTCTGTATTTTCTTAAAGAAGGATTTTTTATATTTGTGTATAAATTTTATATTCTATAAAGATTCTATTACAATCATTACTATCCTCGCGTCACGCGTCACGCGTCACGCGTTACGATAAATAAAGCGGGAGAAATTATGGAAAACACGGAAAAAAAGAAAATTATTCTGAGTGGTATACAGCCATCGGGAAATCTGGCTTTAGGCAATTATATAGGAGCCATAAAAAACTGGCTCACCATGCAGGAAGAATATAACTGTCT
>CALARM010000694.1 GCA_937888925.1 uncultured Synergistia bacterium
AAAGTATTTCTCCGGAAGGAACACCTTTTTTATTAAGAGCTTCTGCCCAGTATTCAGTGGTATTTTCTTTTAATTTTTCCTCTAAAATCGGGGTAAGAAGTTTACGGTTTCCTTTCCTCGTATCCCTTTCTTTAAATCTCGGATCTTCTTTTAATTCAGGTACGCCGAGAACTTCTGTAACAGCTTCCCACTGTTCCTGTTTGTTTGCCGCAATATTAATATATCCGTCTTTTGTAACAAACATGCCTGACGGAGCGGCAGTGAAATTATCATTGCCCATGAGAACAGGCTGCTGTTTTCCTATAAGAAGATTGGCCGCAACCCAGCCCATAAGAGGCATAATAGAGTCAATCATGGCTATATCTATAGATTGACCTTCACCGCTTTTTTCCCTGTAATAAAGGGCGGCCATAATGGCAAATGCCGCATTTACCCCTGACACTGTATCACATACAGGGAAACCGGATCTCAGGGGATTCAATCTTTCATCACCGTTTACAGCCATAACACCGCTCAGGCCCTGGACAATCTGATCATAGGCAGGTTTAAGCGCATCAGGCCCTGTCTGGCCGAAACCTGAAATAGCACAGTAAATTATACGGGGATTAATTCCACTTAATTCTTTGTAACCAAGACCGAGTCTGTCCATAACGCCAGGTCTGAAATTTTCCACTACCACATCTGCCGTTCTGGCAAGTTTTCTGAATATCTCTTTTCCTTCGGGAGCCTTCAGGTTAAGAGTAATAGATTTTTTATTGGCATTCTGTGCAAGGAAACTGGTTCCCATAAGCTGTTTGTTAAGCTTCGGCACATTACCGAGTTTTCTTGCAAGTTCTCCCTCTCCCGGCGGCTCTATCTTTATAACCTCTGCACCGCATAAAGACAGATGAACAGTACAGAACGGACCTGAAAGAACGTTTGTAAGATCAAGAACTCTTATACCTTCTAAAAGTTTCATAATAATTCCTCCTTAGAATCGTAACGCGTGATGCGTGATGCGTGATGCGTGTTTTCACCGGTACCGGGCAAACACGTTTTGCCAATGCTCTTCACTCTTCACTTTTCACTCTTCACTCTTCACTTTTCACCAATTTATATATCATTCCCGGCAGTTCTCTATTAAAGAAAGCCGAAGCATCTTTTGCAATGCCTGTAATCTTATCAGAATATATATCCTTTCTCAGATTGATCTGATGAAGGAGATAGACAAAATCCTCTGTAGAAACATTCCCGGATGGGGATTTTGTAAAAGGACATCCTCCCAGTCCGCCGAAAGCAGTTTCTATATATTTCACTCCTGATTTCATAGCAGTGTAACAGTTTAACAGTCCAAGTCCGTAGGTATTATGGAAATGGCAGGCACATTCAACGGTATTATCGAGCTTAAATATGGCACCATAAAGTTTTTCTACTGTTTCCGGGTTTCCATGGCCTGCAGTATCTGCAAGACTTATATTCTTTATACCTGATTCAAGATATTTTTCTACAATGGAAAGAACTTTCTCATGAGGAATTTTTCCTTCAAATCCGCATCCGAAAGCGGATTGAACAGAGGCCTGAACTTTTTTATTTGCTTTCATACATTCTTTTGCCATTGCAATAATTCTCTCCGTAGCTTCCGAAACGGACATGCCTGTATTTTTCTGACTGTGTGTTTCGCTGGCAGACACGCCCATACAGAACATTTCCACTCCGCAGGACATACCCCGTTCCACCCCTTTTTCATTAAGGACAAGAGCAGAAAGTATTGTTTCAGCTTTTTTTATTTTGTTTAATTCTGTAAAAATCTGCTCCGTATCAGCCATCTGAGGCACTTTTTTAGGGTTCACAAAAGAACCGACCTGAATAATGTCAATCCCTGCTTCCATAAGTTCCCTGACCCATTCAATCTTTTTCTCAGGGGGAACAATGTCTTTTTCTATTTGAAGTCCGTCTCTCAGGCCAACATCGTGAATTATAATATTCATAATTTAACACTCCTTAAAACGTGATGCGTGATGCGTGACGCGTGACGCGTATCATATCATACATTACGACATACATTTATCAGTTACGCATATTCATTTCAATAATTAGATATTTCATTGTGAAGTCCTTCCTGATTATATGCGAAAAATTACATATAGATTATAAGTAGTTACAAAAAGTAATTTCGAAAAATCAGTAAATAGTGAATAATGAGTGGTGAGGAGAGGTGCTTAATTAAACGCCATTACCAGAAGTGATAATTACGCATTACGCATTACGCATCACGCATCACGCATTACGAACCAGTGCCATAGTTTTCAGAGCAGTATTTTTTATTTCCAGATCATCTGAATCTGCTAATTCATTAAGTTTTTTCAGTGCCACAGATGTATCCACTTCTCTTAGCATTTCTATTGCATCAAGACAGGTTCTTCTGTCTTCACTGTCAAGATTCTGAATAATTGTTTTCCTGTATCGTTTATTCACTATAATAGCTGCAATAAGCCAGAGAAAAGAAAATATGAGTGCCATAACAGTAATAAGAATCCGTCCCGATGTTACAGCAGGATTACTGTAAAAAATTTTATTTATAAAAATAATAAACAATCCTCCCAGAATACCGCCGACAGGATTAACGAGACCTTCCAGAATACCTCTGGCACGGCCACGATATGGACCGGACACGGCATTAAAGGACAGTTGAAAAGCTGTTATCTGAACAGTCATACCTGCAAGGTCCCAGATAAATCTCATAATAACAAGACAGTAGAAAGATGAAGAAATAAGTATGGAAGAAAGACATATACATATAGCAGCAGGAAGGATACACAATCCGTAGCCTGCACCTGTAAATCTGATAATTCTCCCTGTGAGGAATATCTGGATTATAAGAACACTGCTTCTCAGAACTATTGTAAAAACACCGTAGAATTTATTTAAATCTCCTTCAGTTGTAAAATAGTGGTTTAACATCTTATCGAATTGAAATTCTTTAAGCGATGCCACAAGCCAGAATAATATACATATAAATGCTATTGATTGTAACAGTGATGAAGAGAATGAAAATTTAAATCCGTCTCTGAAATTGAATAGTAAATTATGTGAGCTATTCTTCAAATATGTAGTCTGCTTATCAATTTCTTTACCATAATATCTCTGTAATACACTCAGGAGAGGCAAAACGGACAGAACAAGCAATATCCAGCATATAATGAGGCTTTTCACATCAAGTTTATCGCCTAAAAATCTCAGAAGTAAACCACCTGATATACTTCCGAGTGATGGAGCCATAGCTATAAGAGGATAAACTCTGGTTCCTTCATCAGGTCTGAAGGCATCATTGATAAGTGTCCATATTTGAATACTGGTAATGGAATAGCCTATACCTTCTCCTGTAAGAATAAGAAAAGCGAATAATACAAGACCTCTGTTTAAAGTAAGATGTTCTGTATATTCAGGAATAAAAAAAAGGGACACGATAAATAACAGGCCTGTTCCGATAGAAAAAACTTTTATAAGGTTATATCTTGGTAATGCATCGGCAAAAAAAAGATAGATACATGCTCCTGTGAGAGAAAAAGAAGCAAATAAGATAAAAGAATAAGGCAAAGTTTCAATGCCAAGCCTTTTGAGTAAAATCGTATTAATAGCAGCCCATCCTATGG
>CALARM010000695.1 GCA_937888925.1 uncultured Synergistia bacterium
AGCATATAGCTCATAGGCTGGGTGGGAGTCATAGTATAGCGGTTTACTTCCACTTCTGCCGTGCCTGCAGAAACAAGTACAATATCACGTAAAAAGGATTTTGCTTCTTCTATGTTCATTCCCAGCGTATGGAGTCTTATGTCTATAATCACCCTTGCCGCCCTCATTAACTGGTCTACCTGCTGGGAAAGTTCCAGTTTTGTTCCCTTCAAATAGCCCACCTCTTTCATCATTTCCTCACAGTAAAGACCCCACCCTTCTACAAATATATTCGAATGTACTATTCTGCGAAGAGGGCTTTTCAGTCTGTTTGCCATACATAGCTGGAGATGATGTCCCGGATAGGCTTCATGAGGAGCGGTAACCTTTGCGGTATAAATATTATGTTCACCTGTGAGCTTTATTATTTCTTCATCTGAAAGCCCTTCAGGCAGAGGAGTAACCCAGAAAAGTCCTTTCTGCACTTCATCATAAGGGCCGGGAGACAGATAGGCAGCCACTGGTATAAGAGGCCTTATAAAAGCAGGCGTTTCAGTTACATCCAGAATTATATCTGAAGGAACTGTTACTATATCATTCTTTATAAGAAAATCTCTGGCATCATTCATATAATCGAGATACATCCTGAGAACACCTGATGGGCCCGGATTTTCCTGTTTTAATTCTCTGTAAATCTCATACCAGCTCCTGTCAGGGTCAAGTCTGGCACCGAGTTCTGTCAGTTTTTCAGATATGGAGGCAAAACATGTTTCTCCTGTTTCAAGGAGTTCATCCAGATCTTTATCTATCATATAACCTGTTCTGACAAGGTGCGAAAAAATTTCCTTTCCTGTGGCGAAAGACTGCTCTTCTCCCGGTTCCATGGTCTTCAGGAAAAAAGCAAAATCACTTATAGCCTCTCTGGCTTTCATAGAAGCTTTTTTGAAATCTTCCTCGAAGGCAGGAGAGATTTTTCCGTAAATATCTTTTATTGTATCCATAAATTCAATTCCGCAGAGAGCAGTCTGAGAAGAAACCCTGAGAAATACAGGAGGACATTTGACTAAATTATCTTTTGCTTCTCTGAAAAGTTGAGGAATACTTTCCATTTTCTTTAATATCATTTCTGCCGTATATTCCAGAGGTCTGAAGGATTTAAGCATAAGGGTATTTATACCGTCAAGAGCTTCATCCAGATATATTTGAGGATTTTTTTCCCAGTGTTTCATATGTTCTATACGTAACAGATACAGTTCTATATCCCTTAAAAGAAATATTTTGTCTATTTTATTATCGGCATTCAAGTCGTATGTCAGAATATTCTGTGCCTGACTTTTAAAATTATAAAGATTTATCAGGGCATTGTGGCGGCTCTCCGGGGAAAAACTGCCTGTTAACGAATCATAAGAAGACAATCCTAAATAAGATGCAAAACCCGGTTCATAAGCATATTTCCATTTAAGATAACTCTCAACTAATTGTTCAAATTTTTGATTTTCCATAAAATACATATCATCCTAACTTAATAAAAATTGTGATAATTTACATAATAAAAATTTCCTTTATATCTTCAAACCTGTAAGGCTTTGTAACAACTCCCTTAAAACCATATTCTTTGTAATTGGAAATTACAGGATCACTTGAATAACCGGTGGATACTATGGCTGTCACATCCGGATCTATTTCCACAAGATGTTTTATTGCATCTTTGCCTCCCATACCGCCTGGAACAGTAAGATCCATAATGACCATGTCAAAAGGTTCTCCCCTGTCCTTTGCCTGTTTATATAATTCTATTGCTTCTGTTCCGTCACTGGCAAATTCGACAGTATATCCAAGATGTTCAAGCATTTTACCCGATACTCTTCGTACGAGATCTTCATCATCCATTAAAAGAATCTTTCCCCTGCTGGCCAGAAGATTGAGTTTTTCTTTCTTTAAATCTGCAGTTTCTTCAGAAATAATATCTGAAACCAGAGGTTTTTTATGAACAGCAGATATAGAAAAACTTAATAATTTCCTTGTTAATTTCATGGCTCTTGAAGAAGCTTTTTCGGCATCGACAAGTAATTCGAATACTTCATCCTGTGGTTTGACAGATATTTTCAGAAGAGAAATATTACCCATTACTGCCATAAGAAGATTATTAAATTCATGAGCAATTCCACCTACAAAAATACCTATCTTTTCAAGTTTTTCTTCATTAAGTATTTCTTTTCGAGATTGTTCTCTTTCCTTAACAGGATGAAATATGAGTAATGTACCTGTAATCTTACCATTTCTGTCAAACACTGATGACCAGTTACCTTCAATAATATGTTCTGTACCGTCTTTTGCTATTAATAACTTCTGAAATTTTGACGAATTTTCTCCGGAAAAAGGTTTTTTCCACTTTCCACCACTTTGTTCATCGATTATATAAAAAAATTCTTCGAAATTTTTGCCTGATACTTCTTTCTGTGTCCACTGTGTAAGTTTTTCTACTGCCTTATTAATGAAGATAATATTACCATCCAGGTCAATTGAAATAATGCAATCAGACATAGACTGCAATATGGAAGAAAGTCTTTCTCTTTCCATAGAGAGAGCCTCGTCTGCCCTTTTATGTAATGTTATATCATCGATAAAACCTTCGACATACATGAGTGAAGAATCGGAAGAAAATACGCCATGGCCCTGTTCCCACAGCCATTTTTCTTCTCCGCCTATGGAGATAATTCGATAAATGAGCTGAAAAGGTTTTCTCTCATCTAAAGCACTTTTGATCTGCTTCAGTACATATTCCCTATCCTGATGATGTATGAGTTCTCCATAGGATATATCCCTGTTTTGAATTAAAGATAAAGCCGTATATCCTGTCAGGAGAAAACATCCGTCACTGACAAATTCCATAGTTCTTGTTTCATCATGTTTACCTCTGTAAGCCATTCCGGGTAAACTGCTCATGAGAGAGGAAATCATATTCAGATGTTCTGAAGATTCTTCTTTATTATGTTCATTTGAATTATTCACCGGAGCCCCCCTTATCAAATCGTTATGCTTAACATGTGGCACAAGGTTATCTGAAATAAATAATTCTTTTTATGAGTCTATCATCCTTCTTAAATATGTTAATCATTTTCATCTGTTTTATTACCAAGAATTCTTTCTATGGATTCTAAAAGTTCTTTACGGTCAAAAGGTTTAGTAATATAATCTTCCATACCATATTCAATAGATCTCTCACGATGTTCCTTGATTGCATGAGCAGTAAGAGCTATTATGGGAATATGTTTCCCATCTGTTTCTTCTTCCCTTATTTTTCTGGTTGTCATAAAACCATCCATGTCGGGCATTTGAAGATCCATAAGTATAAGATCATAGGAATTTTGTTTCAGAGCAGAAAGAACTTCAAAACCATTTG
>CALARM010000696.1 GCA_937888925.1 uncultured Synergistia bacterium
CTTATAACGCATCAAAGGCTTTTGTTTCTAATTATCTGGAAGGACTCAGGCACAGAGCTGTGAAAATGAAGATACCTGTTATTGTAACAGACATAATACCGGGTTTTGTTGATACCGCCATGGCAAAGGGTGAAGGACTTTTCTGGGTGGCTACCTGTGAAAAAGCGGCCGCACAGATATATACGGCTCTGGAAAAAAAGAAAAATAAAGTTTATGTAACGAAAAGATGGGCTCTTATAGGAGCATTGTTAAAAATTATGCCTGATTTTATTTATTATAAATTCTAAATATAAATTGTTTCATCCTGTGAAGCACAATAATATTTTTTTGCAATCTCCGTAAAAAATCACCGTGAAAATTTCAATTCTTTATATCCGCTATCTTCATCGTTTTCCCTTGTAAATTTTACATCTTTTATATTGCCGAGAACTATTTCTGCGGTGGTATAAATCTTTGAGCCTGCCATCAGATGTCCTCCGTACGTTCTGCCTTCTCCGTCAGAAATAGATATATGAATATGTGAACCGCCTGTAGAAGAAAGAGTTCCCGTAAGAGAAACTATTTCGAAATGTCCCTTTAATATTGCTGTTTCATTTTTATTGGCGAATCTTATAGAGCCTTCAGTAAGGCTTCCGCAGCAGGTTATAATATAGCCTGCTTCAAGATTATGTTCCTTTGCAAATTTATCCAGTTCTTCCTTTAAATCCTGGCCCGGCCTGAGCCTTAAGCCATAGATTTCTGTGCTGCATGGGCCGGTAAATTCAGGTTCTTTAATGGCTTCTCCCGCAGTTGTTTTGCCTGCAAATAAAACAGATAGAAAGAAAGAAAAAATTATTAAGATAAATATTTTTTTATCACTTTTATGAAGCTTAACTCTGAACATTCTGTCTGACCCTTTCAAGGGTTCCCGATTTCATAAATTTCGATGCTTCTTCAAGGGCTTTCTTCTGATTCTCTTCATAAAGTGACATCATTGTAGAAGCTTCCTGATTGAATCCATTCTTATGAAGCCATTCATAGGCTATGTATTTATCCTGTGCCTGCCCGTAGACATTTACGAGATCTGTCATTGTTTTTACATCTTTTTCACTGAAACCGAATGTATCTTCTGTGGCATTCATAGAGTTAAGGAGTTTTCTCAGAGATTTGCGCCCTTCATGGAATGTTTCGGGATCTTTATGCTGAAGTCCTATCTCTTCTACTGTGTCTAACAGTTCACCCATATTTTTACTCAGAAGCTCCCTGTCTTTTCCTTCCAGTTTGTGTGCCTTTGAACTCTCCGGCTCTTCAGGGTTCCTTAAAATTTTCAGAGCCTTATCCATATCTTCTTTTCGAAAGTCTTTATAAGTTTCCTGGAAATTTTCAGCCTGTTTATCTCTGTATGTATCAATTTCTTTCTGAATCTTCTCCGGTATTTTACCGTCGGGACAGATTTTTTTCAGTTCTGTTTCAATAACGGATACATCTTTATATTTTCCGAGACTGCTGGCAAGGGACTGAATTTTCTTCATAGATTTTTTAAAATCTTTTCTGTCATAACTACCTTCAAATGCTTCTGCTACAGGCTGGAAAGCTCTTATCAATCTTCTTATATTTGACCTGTCCACTTCTTCCGGTGTCGGATGTTTGCCCAGTTCTTCAACGGTTTTTTCCATTGCATCCAGGGCGGGAAAGAGTTTTTTCTCCATTGTAGGATAAAGAGGTTCGTCTCTTTTTTCAGGTTCAGGTAAAGAGCCATATATGTCTGTTGTACCTTCGAGAAAGAATTTTTTCTCTTTTGTTCCCCCTGTTTCATCAGAAGATTTTCCTTTAGTTTTTTCAGAAGACTTTTCTTCAACGTGTGTAAAATTACTGTCTTTATAGAATTTTGCAGTTTCCTCCAGATGCCTGTTCAGGTTTTTTTGATCTACCTTCTGAGAAGAAACTGAAGCCTGCTGTATCCCTGCCAGTCTCTGGCCTGCTTTTGTTCCGTAATTACCGGCTATTAAATATTGATCATTCGATTGTATATTCATGATGTTTCATCACCTTTATTATCAAAATAGAAACTATGGCATGTTAAAAATACCATACAAGAAAAGATAAGTAAATATAAGTAACGTTAAATTTTTGTTAATTTTTTATTAAAAAAATACTATTCTCCATGTATTACTGAAAAGAAAATATTATTGACTAAAGAATATTTTATATCTATAATTTAGTGGTGTGTCAATAATGGTTATTGTCATTAAACAAAGTTGAATATAATTTTTTATGGAATATAAAAACATTTTTAAAAACCTTTTCATTGTTTTTTTTATAATATTAATATTTATATACCTGTTTAATAGAGAGCTGGAACTGGAATTTGGATCTATTATTTTTAAATTGATATCAGGCAATTCTTATTACCAGTATGAGTCTTATATATATTCTATAACCACATCAATTTTTTTTATTTTAAAAGTTTCTATTTCTATTGTTATAGTTTTGTGTATAATTGGATATTTCAAAAATTATAAACTATATAATTTTAATTATAAACAAAATCTAATAAGAAATTTCTTTTTAACTGAAGTTTCTAAAAATGTTAATATTTTTTCTATTATTATAATTCTTTTATATTCTATTATGGTTATATTTGGTGTAACACATCATGAGCCATGGCTGAACGAAGCTCAGGCCTGGTTAATAGCAAGAGATTTAAGTGTTACAGATATTATAAAACAAATGGGCTATGAAGGTTCCCCTTCTCTATGGCATTTTATACTGGTTCCTTTTGCCAAATCAGGAGTTCCTTATATTTCTGCTTCTATTATTCATGCAATTATAGCAATTATCTGTGTAGCTATTTTTATAATCTATAGTCCTTTTTCGGTCATAACAAAGGTATTATTTGTATTTTCTTATTATATGGCCTATGAATATGCTGTTATTGCCCGTAATTATAATATTACAATTTTATGTTCATTTTTAATAATACTATATTATAAAAAAAGATTTGTAAGCCCTGTCTTATACGGAATTTTAGTGTTTTTTCTCTTTAATACCAATATTCATTCATTTTTTATGGCCGGTTCATTAATGTGTTTATATATATATGAAGTGTATAAAAAAGAGAGATTTATAAAACATTATGTATGTATTTTAATTATGGCTGCAGGTGGTGTAACCGCTTTCCTTCAGGTAATACCGGAAGAAGATTGTTTCATACCATTGTCCAGGTTTGTACCTGCCAACAGTGGTTTATTTTCATCCTTCTATTCTTCAGGCTTTATAACTGGTATATATGATGCCTTTTTCAATGGATTACCAAGTTTATCATTTATAAAGTTACTTGTTTTATCGTTAGTAATGCTATTTCTCATTATATGTTTTTTTATAAGAAAACCATATATTTTATTTTTATTTCTATGTTCTTATATGTGGCTCTGTTATATATTTACATTCAAAAATCCCGGAGCTTTGAGACACCATGGATTGATGCTGATTTTTTTAATTTTTTCCATATGGATTGGTGATTTTTATAAAGAAAGCTTTCTCTGTGATAATGAGAAATGCTTATCACAGAAATTTTTTGACATATCACAAAAAATTCTCTTTATAATGTTAAATATAGGTTTACTATGTTCCTGTGTCTATAATGTTTATTTCTATTGCAGAGATTATAAATTTAATTTTTCCAGTTCAAAAGAAGTAGCTCAATTTATTTTGACAAATCACTATGACAGATATACACTTGTTTGTTATGGAGACATATCGACTGCACCTATACTTCCTTATCTGCCAGAAAGTAAAGTCTGGTATGTTGCAAGAAGAGGTACTGGAACCTTTGTAATATGGAATATGTTTGCTTATAAATCAGTTAGCCTTAAAGAAGACGAGATCATTAAAATAGTAAAAGGTAATTTTTCTGATTTATCTCATGTGTTACTTATTTTAAATATTCCTTTGAGTAATCAAGAATCTTCTGGTTTCAAACTAATCTATCATAGCAACCCTGCTTTTGGTCTTGAAGCTGCAGCCTATGAACGCTATTGGATTTATAAGGCATTTAAATAGTTTTATTGCTGGTTGTACCGGTAATGTTTTCGGTAATCAATCATTCATATTTTGTTTTTCATATTTTTCATGATATTCTGCATCAATATTAATATCCCATAAATTATAAATAGGTCCTTCAGGGTTTACGTAATTTTTTGCTGCCATAAGTCCACTTAAGAGAGAGTGATCCTGATTGTTATATTTATACATTCCGCCTCTGCCTATGGGCTGAAGATTTTTGAATTTATTTATTTCTTTTTTGAGAATATCATATGATTCCTGGAAGCCAAGATAATAAGTGGGATAACTCTCAGTTTCTCTTACAATCCATGAATTTTCTACTGAATTTTTCTCTATTAGTTTTAATGATATAAGTTCTTCCACAGCCAGTTTTTTCAGGTCTTCATCAGGTTTATTCCATATGTCTTCTCCTTTAAATACAAAGTATTCCACACTGATGGCAGTTTTCTTTTTATAATTAACCATGGCTTTTGAAAAATTATTATAATTGGCAAGTCTTGCCATCTTAACATCCGGCGAGTGTATATACATCCACTGATCAGGGAATAGGTCTTCTCTGTCAATAAGTAGATTTACTGTAATATGATCTCTGTAATAAAGAGCCTGATCAGCTTTTCTCACTTCCTCTTTATCCAGAGGAGGATTTAGTAATTTAAAAAAATGAGTCAGAGGTATACTGCTGAAAAAGTAAGACCCTTTTATATTTATTTTCTTACCTTCACTCATTACATCTACTGATTCTATTGTATAATCCCTGTGATTAAAAGACAGAACTTCGCTTTTCATCATAATCCCGGCATTAGATGAAATTTTTTCATACATCACTTCATACATATGTCCGGCACCTGATAAAGGGTAATCGAATTCTTCTACAAGCGTTTTTACCCTGCTTTTACCTATATTGAGAGCACCTTTTATAAGTTCTATAATATCAAGACCTTTTATTCTCTGAGCAGCCCACTCTGATCCTATTTGATTGCATGGTATACCCCAGACCTTTTCAGTATAAGTTTTAAAAAAGGTCCTGTACAGTTTCCACCCGAATTTCTGCACAATCCAGTCTTCAAAGGTTTCCGGATTGTTTTTTTTATCTATTCTGGTGTAAAGGTATGAACACATAGCCTGGCATAATTCTATTGTACCAAGGTTTAAAACTACATTTAATGGTTTAATAGGATAGTTGAAATACCGGTTATTATAGTAAATACGGGTTAATCTTTTTACCGGGATAAATTTTTCTCCCAGCGTATTATGCCACAGGGTGTTTACTTCCTTATTTTTTGTAAAAAAACGATGGGGACCTATATCAAATTTTATATCATCGAATACTTCTGTTCTTGATAATCCTCCTATATTTTTGTTACGATCTACAATTAAGATATTATTTACTCCGTGATGTGCAAGTTCTGTTGCAGCACCAAGACCTGCCGGCCCTGCACCAAGTATAATACATGGATAGTTTTTTATTGTCATATTTATAACCTCTTACGAAGCAAAGAATGATGAGCAATTTGGTAGAGCTGTAATAAAAATATTAGTCTTTATATCCTGTAATAAAGATCTGCAATAGAATGTTCTTCTGTGGCAGATCTTTTCACTGAAGTATAAAAAGTCAACCTGTTCAACCTGTTATTTGCTTTCAACTCCGACGTTAATTTTTGCCTGAAATTCTACCTGTTCTTCTTCTGTTCCTTTTTCTCCTATTATCTCAAACCAGTGAACTTTTTCTCCTGATTCTATGAGCTTTTCCACTGTTCCTTTTACGGCTTCTTCAAAACTCTGGTTCGAATTACCAACAACTTCCATCATTTTAATCATTTAGAGTCCTCCGTTAAATAATATTATTTTTTATCCAGTCCCATTTTCTTGAAAACCTCTGTGGCTTTTCTTATGACATCATAATCTTTATCAGATGTTTCGCAATAATGACTTGTTTTAATCAATTTTCTTATTTCTTCTGTTTCTTTTCTTCCTCCTACTGACAGATAGGCTTTCTTTATAAGTTCTACTTTTTCTGACGGTATTTCTTTTCTGATGACAATAGGCCCTGTAGGAATAGGTTCGGATTTTTTTATTATTATTATATCCTTCAGTCTTGGATCCTTATTTTCCAGGAACAACCTGCTGTATACTGCGCCTCCGTCTACATAGCCGTTGTAAACAGCCAGAAAGGCTGCTTCATGATCCCCTGTAAACAGATATGAAGAAAAAAATTTTAAATTTTTAATGCCGCTGTCTGCCATCATAGATACAGGTATAAGATAACCTGATGTGGAGTCTTTATCTGTAAAAGCAAATTTTTTACCCTTCAGATCGGCAAATTTTTTGATGCCACTGTCTTTTCTTACAATAATACAACTTCTGTAGGTAGGAGCTTTTTCTGTTATAAAATTTGGCTGTACTATAGGAATTACTCCTGCAACCTCATGGGCTTTTATATAAGAAAGGGCTCCCAGATAAGCCATATCAACTTCTCCGTTTTTCAATCCGTTTATAATATCTTCATAGGATTTTTTTGTATCTACTTCTACCGGGATACCTGTCCGGTCCGTAATATAATCTGCAAGCAGTTGCCACCCTTCTATAAGTTTTAATTCACTTTCTATCGGTATACAACTCAATACAAGGGGCTTTTCTTTTGCTGTACTTACAGGAGTAGGAGCAGGAACAGGCGTATTTATAACAGTTTCCCTCCTGCAGGAAGACAGAAGACTAATTAAGATAAGTAAAAGGAAACATATTTTTTTCATAAATTCAGGTGAATGACAGTTTCTATACCTTTAAATTATAAAGAAATGCAGGGGCTTTTTACATGTTTACCCCTGCATTATATTGTTATTTTATACCCAGTCTGCTTTTCTCGCAGTGTATCCAGAACCTGTGAAGTCCTTTGTAATGAGCCATTTTCTCAGGTACTTCAGCAGGAACTCTGAAATATCTTCTTACAGCTTCTTCCAGGACTGCTTCGAATTTTTCACCTGAAAAATATTCAAGAGCTTTTGTATCGAAATCTGCCAGGTGTTCTTCACAGAATTCATTAAATTTTTTTGTTTCGAAATAGTCATCGGCAATCTTCTCATATTTATCCAGTTTTTCCTGATAGGAAAGACCTTTTTTCTTTGCCTCTTCCAGAACCTTGTAGTATTTGCTCCATTCATTCATAAAATTGAGCTTTTGATGTCTCGGATGGAAAGCGCAGTATATAAGCCATTTTGCCATGGCTTTTACAACGCCGGGGAAATAATAATGAAGTGATATGACATCACTGTCAGGATAGGCATTGGCAAAGTCTATGACGTAGATTTTATCATCGTCTTTAGATATTAAAGCTTCGCAGGAATTGTGATCCCATCCGTAAAAAGCATTTATTATCTTTATTATCTGGACTATTTCTTTTCTTTCTGCATCTGTAATGAAATTATGTTCTATAGCTTTTTCCGCACTTCTTATATATCTGTCATGGGAATATTTGGAGTCTGCATTGTAATGCATCGGCATTATTTGAGGGCCTATACCGACTGAACGGACGAATTCTTTATAATTTATACCATGCTGGAGATTCTGAGGTTTTTCTCCTGATTTATCATAGGCTTTCTGTAATTCCTCTCCGTTTGTAACCCTTTCCACTCCAACCCAGCCGCCTCCGTCCTGGGGCTTTAAAAAGGCAGGATAACCTACTTTTTCTCCGAGGTCCTGCAGGTTGAAAAGTTCATGATCCTCAAAAATAAGATCCTTGTGGATGGGCACTTTTATTTTCGGATCATCCAGTTCTGAATAATCCTGCTGGGGAATAGCCCATGTGGGAGGTATATTTATACCCAGTTCACTCATCTGGCCGTAGCCGGAATTTTTATCAATAGTTTTAAAAGAAAACATGTTGTAGATCAGGTGAACCTTTGTGGAGAGTATTGTAAACAGACTGTTTCTGTGAGGATTCCAGTGGGAACCTCTGTTCATTATGACATCAAAATTTGTTTCCGCCGAGTTCAGAACATCATAGGGTTTACACTTTACCCTTTCTGTTACTACATCATATTCCTGTGATTTAATCTTTATTTTTGGATCAATATGGGCTATGAGATTTTCAAGAGATCTCAGAAAAGCATAGTGATTTGGATCCATAAGACCTATGTACTTCTTCTTTGTTTCCATTATAAAAACATCTCCTTATCGTTAAAATAAATGAAATGTTATTATTCTATCAAATTAACAATATTCCTCTATTTTTACATTTTCTATGGTGAAACACTGACCGGTAGCTATTCCTGAAGGTGGAAATAAATTTTTTATAAGTCATATTGACTTTTATTTTTTATACTGGTATAATAGTACTACTATACCAGTATTAGGGGGATAATAAATTGTCTTCTGTAATAAAAATATCTGAAGCAGCATCTCTGGCATTGCATACTATGGTAGTTCTTGCAAAAAATAAGGATAAAATCTTTACAACAAAAGATATTGCTGTGTTGCTGAATGCCTCCAGAGATCACCTGTCAAAGGTGCTTCAAAGGCTTGAAAAGGAAGCTTTTATAGTTTCGGTGAGAGGTCCGAAAGGTGGTTTTAAAATAGGGAAGAATAAAGAAAATGTTACCCTTCTTCAGATTTATGAGGCTATAGACGGCCCTCTTTTAGCCACTCATTGCCTGCTCGGTAATCCCATATGTGATGGAACGAAGTGTATTCTGGGAGATTTAAATAGGATAAATACTCAGGTAAGAGATTATTTGACAGGAACGAAAATTTTCGATCTGATATAAGTCTGTAAAGATATAAAGCCTGACAATATGGACACTGAATAAATTATTGTTTAAAAATAGAGCATATTAGAATTTTTGGGAGGTGATTTTAAAAAGTCCTGGCTATGGATTTTTATTTTTAATCGGTTGAGAATATGTTACAAATTGAAAGGAGACAAAAAATAATGAGTATGTTTTGTTATCAATGTGAACAGACGGCAAAAGGAACAGGTTGCACTGTTATGGGAGTATGCGGAAAAGATGAAAGAACGGCAAATCTGCAGGATCTTCTTGTATACACATGTAAGGGGATTTCCATGTATGCCCACAGGGCAAGAGAACTGGGAGTAAAAGATCATGAAATTGACAAATTTATCCTGGAAGCACTTTTTACGACAATCACAAATGTTAATTTTGATGAAGATCGTATTAAAGACTGGATCGTTACGGGAATAAAATTGAGGGATAAAGCAAAAAATCTTTATGAGTCAGCATGTGAATCAAAAAATATTACACCTGAAAAACTGGAAGGGCCTGCTTCTTTTATTCCTGGAGCTACAAAAGAAGAACTCCTGAAACAGAGTGAAGATGCAGGTATAAAAAAACTTATGGAATTACAGGGAGATGTTATTGCGGGCCTTCATTTCCTTCTGATTTACGGACTTAAGGGAACTGCCGCTTATGGAGACCATGCCGCCATACTCGGTAAAGAAAATGAAGAAGTTTATGCCTATTTCCATAAGGCACTGGATTTCCTCTCAGGTAATCCCTCTTCCGTAGATAATCTCCTTCCTATGATTTTAAAATGCGGTGAAGTAAACCTTAAAGCTATGGAAATTCTTGATGCAGCCAATACTGAAACTTACGGTCATCCTGAACCCACAAAGGTTCGTGTTACAGCAGTTAAAGGTAAATGTATCTTAGCTTCAGGCCATGATCTTAAAGATATGGAAGAACTTTTAAAGCAGACAGAAGGAAAAGGAATTAATGTATATACTCACGGTGAAATGCTTCCTTTAAATGCCTACCCCGGACTTAAAAAATACAAACATCTCGTCGGAAATTACGGCGGTGCATGGCAGAATCAGCAGAAGGAATTCGATGAATTTCCCGGTGCCATAGTTATGACTACAAACTGTATACAGAAACCTAAAAATACTTATAAAGATAGAATATTTACCTGTGGCCTTGTAGCATGGCCCGGTGTAACCCATATTAAAGACAGAGATTTTACGCCTGTCATAGAAGCTGCCCTTAAGGCAGAAGGATTTAAGGAAGATGAACAGGAAAAGACAATAATGGTCGGTTTTGCTCATAATGCTGTAATGAGTGTTGCAGATAAGGTCATACAGGCAGTAAAAGACGGAGCCATAAAGCACTTCTTTCTTATTGGCGGCTGTGATGGTGCAAAATCTGGAAGAAATTATTATACCGAATTCTCTCAGAAAGTGCCCAGAGATTGTGTCATATTGACCCTTGCCTGCGGAAAATATCGCTTTAATAAGCTGGATTTCGGCGATATCGGAGGCATTCCGAGATTGCTCGATATGGGCCAGTGTAATGACGCCTATTCTGCCATTCAGGT
>CALARM010000697.1 GCA_937888925.1 uncultured Synergistia bacterium
CAGTCTGTCCGTGGTGTGTAAATGATAAAGTATTTGAAGGAGAAACAGTTAAATGGGAATTACTCAGTCCTCTGGATAATCACTGGTACTATATTGTTAATACACCTGTTTACCATGCAAACGGCTCCATATCAAAAATAGCTATGATTTACGATATTACTGAAAGAAAGATGACAGAAGCATTACTTTCATCTGAGAAAGAACGTCTTTCCGTAACACTTCAATCAATAGGAGACGGCGTCATTACTACAGATATTGAAGGAAATATCATTTTAATTAACAAGGTTGCCCTTGAACTTACAGGGTGGAAAGAAAATGAAGCTATCGGGAGATCTATCAGAGAAGTTTTTCATGTTGTAAACGAGAAAACAGGAGAGCTCTGTGAAAATCCTGTTGAAAAAGTGCTAAGAACATCGATAAGTGTAAATATCTCAGGTCAGACAGGGCTTATATCCAGAGACGGAACAAAGAGACTCATCTCAGACAGTGGCTCTCCGGTACGTGATAAAGACGGACATATTATAGGTGTTGTCCTTGTATTCCGTAATATAACAGAACAGAGAAAACTTGAGGAAGAACTTTTGAAAGCAAGTAAAATTGAATCATTAGGAACTCTTGCCGGAGGCATTGCTCATGATTTTAATAATATATTAACAGCCATTATGGGTAATATTTCTCTTGGTAAAATGTATGTAGAACCTGACGATGAACTTTACGAGATACTTTCAGAGGCAGAAAAAGCTTCCCTGAGAGCTAAAAATTTGACCCGTCAGTTACTGACCTTCTCGAAAGGCGGTTCTCCCATCAAGATGAGTGCTTCTATTTCAGAACTGGTCATTGATACTACAAATTTTGCTCTCAGCGGCTCGAAGATTAAACCGGAATTTTTTATATCTGATGATCTGTGGCCTGTAGAGATTGATACAGCCCAGATCAGCCAGGTTATTAATAATCTGGTAATCAATGCCAAAGAAGCTATGGCCAGTGGCGGAAAAATAGAAATTAGAATGGAAAATTTACATGATCCATCCAATTTACCCTTAAAGGAAGGTAAATATTTAAAAATCAGTATAAAAGATTACGGAACCGGTATAAGTAAAGAAAATATCTCAAGAATATTTGATCCATATTTTACTACAAAACCTTTTGGTACAGGTCTTGGACTCGCATCTGTCTTTTCTATTATAAAAAAGCATGACGGTATTATTACTGCAGATTCTGACTACGGGAAAGGCACGGTTTTTTATATTTATTTACCTGCTCTGGAGGTAAATACTCCTGTTCCTTCAAAGTCACAGACTAAATCATTTAAAGAAGATACAAGAATTCTGGTTATGGATGATGAAGATATAGTATTGAAGACTACAGGCATGATACTTAAACGTCTGGGATATAAAGCTGATTTTGCAAAAGACGGAACTGAACTGATTGATATTTATAAAAGAGAAAAAGATAAAGGTAAGCCATTTGATCTTTTAATAATGGATTTAACAATACCCGGTGGTATGGGCGGAAAAGAAGCTATAGAGAAACTTAAAGAAATAGACCGTGATGTTAAAGCCATTGTTTCCAGCGGTTATTCCAATGACCCCATTATGTCAGATTTTAAAACATACGGTTTTATGGGAGTTGTTGTCAAACCTTATAAAATATCAGAACTCAGTGATATTTTGAATAAGGTTTTAGGTTAATAGGTAATGAGGGATATTCCCACTGATGGCCATGACCGGATGGTCACAACGAAGAATGAGAAGCCATTCCTCTCTTTACCCTTCACAATTCTCATAACTTATGTTCTGCATGGCACGTTTTGCATGAATTATTACATTTGCATTCACTTTTTTTATTGAAGCTATGAATAATGGTCTTAAGCAGAATCATGAATGATGATATTACCAGTAATCCGACTATTATATATTCTAACATTGAAAACACCTCCAAATTTTTGACGTATATCAATATAATAATAATTTACCTGCCTGATATATTGCAAATGACATTATCCAGGCAAGTATAATGGTGTAACATATCATAAAGAAAGGCCAGTATAATGAACCTGTTTCTTTCCACACTACAGCAACAGTAGCCATACATGGGACATATATAAGAATAAATATCATCAGTGTATATGCTGTAAGGGGGGAAAAATGTTTATCCTGTTTTAATAGCTCTCTCAGAGAAACAGTATTATC
>CALARM010000698.1 GCA_937888925.1 uncultured Synergistia bacterium
TCCTTAACAGGAAATGGTAATATTGAAATCAAAAGGGTAACAGGTATAAAAGAAGCGGTAGAAGGAGACCTTACATTCCTGGCAAATAAAAGATATATTCCGGAATTGAAAAGAACAAAAGCTTCGGCTATTATAATCTCCAGAGACTACCCTGAGATTCCTGTTGCCACCTTAAGGACAGATAATCCGTATCTTACTTTTGCCAGAGCGGTAGAACTTTTTTATGAGCCCCTTCCTGTTTTTTCTGGAATTCATCCGGGAGCAGTAATTTCTCCCGGAGTCATTATAGGTAAAAATCCTTCTATTCATGCCTGTGCAGTAATAGGAGAGCATACTGTAATAGGTGATAATGTGACGATATATCCAAATGTTACTATTTATCCAAATGTTATTATGGGTAATAATGTGGTAATTCATTCTAATTCTGTTATAAGAGAACATACAAAGATAGGGAATAATGTTATCATACAGAACGGAGCAGTAATAGGAGGAGATGGTTTTGCCTTCGCAAAATCCTGTGACGGGACCTATTATAAAATAGCCCAGTCAGGTCAGGTTATCATAGAGGATAATGTGGAGATACAATGTAATTCTGCTGTTGACAGAGCTACTATCGGGAATACTGTTATAAAAAAAGGCACTAAGATTGATAACCTGGTTCAGATAGGACATGGCTGTCAGATAGGTGAAAATTCTATATTGTGCGGTCTTGTAGGTCTTGCAGGTACGACTGAAGTTGGCAATAATGTTGTTCTTGCCGGCCAGGTCGGAGTGGCAGGTCATGTGGAAATTGGTGATAATGTATCAGTAATGGCCAAAAGCGGTGTTCATAATTCAATAGAAAAGAACGATATTATTGCAGGTATACCTGCAATTAAAGCATCTGTCTGGAAGAAAGCATCAGTATGTTTTGAAAAACTTCCGGAATTATTTAAAAGAATTAAAAAAATAGAGAAATTCCTGGATAGATTTGATGAAAAAACTGAATAATGAAACATCAGATCTCATTATAATTACAAATGGCCCGGGAGAACTTGCCTCATGGGTCAAGCCTGCAGTAAATATTATAAAAAACAGTGAGAACCCTCCCAGAATAAGTATATTTCTTCCTCCATGCCCTTTCTCAAGCGGTCAGGAAGAAAGGATTGCACGGAATATTGCCGGTGTTGATATTGTTTTAAATCCTCGGGAATTTATAAAATTTCTCATATCCGGTAAAACAGTTGATTTTAGATCTTTAAAGAAAGGTATTATTCTGTTTCTCGGAGGAGAACCGCTCCATGCTTTTTTAACCGGTAAAAGACTTGGTTTTCCTGTTATGGCCTACAGTGCGAGTCCTTCTTTTCTGAACAGGTATTTTATCTGTTCCTTTGTTCCTGATGAGTATGTGAGGAAAAAGCTTGTAAAATCCGGCATAAAACCTGAAAGTATAAAGGTTACAGGTAATTTGACTCTTGGTTCTATAAAGGTAACCCTTACAGTAGATGAGGCACTGAAACTCTGGGGACTCTCAAAGGGTATATATACGGTAGGTCTCATGCCGGGCAGCAGACCTGTATTATTAAGACATGCCGTTGCATATATGATGAAAGTTGCTGAAGAGATCCGTAAAGAGACAGAAACACAGTTTCTTATGCCTCTGTCTCCTTATATAACAATGGATATGCTGGGGGTCGCTCTTTCAGATAAAAAAGATCTCATGGCAGATGGAACGTCCGGCGAATTAGGGAAGGACACATATGGTTTTTTTATAAAAACTGCTGGCTCTGTAAAAATAAGAATCGTCGAGAATAATCAGTATAATGTCATGAATTGCTGTGATCTCATTGTTTCCATGCCCGGGACAATCACTTCTGAAGCAGCATCTCTTGGGATTCCGATGGTTGTCTGTTATAGTTATAATAAAATTGAAATAATACCTGCAGGAGGATTACCTGCTGTTCTGGGGAAGATTCCCATTACAGGGCCTTTTCTTAAATTTATTGTCTGGAAAATATCTCAAAGACTGAAATTTTTTGCCTTACCGAATATTGTGGCAGGAGAATTGATTGTACCTGAAATAAGGGTTCACTATAAGGCATCTGAAGTAAGCAATGTTGCTGTAGAATTACTCTGTGACAGAGAAAAAAGAAAAGAAATGTCAGAAAAATTGAAAAAACTTTTTATTAGAGAAGGCGCATCTCAGAGGTTATCTGATGCGGTGTTAGAATTTCTGGATAATCTTAATCATAAAGGAGAATGAAAATTATATGTTCATCACGGGTGTGACGTGAGGAATACAGTATTTTTCAGCAGGAATATGAGAAATTTTATTTTTAAATACAGAGGAATTTTGTTATTACCATCGGCTTTTATTATAATTGTTTTCGGTAAACCTTCAATTATATCCTTTCTGGCAGGCTCTCTTTTGATTTTTTCAGGAGAAATATTAAGGGTATGGGGGGTTGGCTATGCAGGGAAAACTACAAGGTCAGACCATGTGGAAGCACCGTTCCTTGTTACTGCAGGGCCTTACTCATATATAAGAAATCCCCTTTATGCCGGTAATTTTCTTATAGGTCTCGGTTTCTCAATTATGGCTTACGGAGGGGCAACTTATCCGATCGGTCTTTTTATTGTTCTCTTTTTTATCTTTTCAGCTTTTATGGTTTACGGTACTATAATTCCTCTGGAAGAGGCATTTTTAACAGAAAAATTCGGAGAAGATTTTGTAAATTATAAAAGTTACGTACCGAGACTTATCCCATGGAAAAAGCCTTATGGAGTAAGGAAAGGAATTTTTTCATGGGAACCCGTAATTACAGGAGAGATTCACACCTTTATTTATCTCGGTATTGCCTATATAATTTTTCTTTTTAAACTTGTAACAGGGATTTAACGCGTCACGCGTCACGCGTCACGCGTTACGTATTTATGCCTGAAGAACTGACAATATACCATACAAATGACATTCATAACAGACTCCCGGGAGATTTTGTCTTTCCGCATAAACCTGATCTTATTATGGATGCAGGTGATGCCATAGGAGGAAGTAATACTCTTTTCAGATTTCATGAACCGGTACTGTGTAAAATGAGAGACCTCGGTTATGATTGTATGGCTATGGGAAATCGTGAATTTCATTATATAAGATCTATAATGAAAAAAAGAAGAGAAGAAACATGTTTTCCTGTTTTATCGGCAAATTTGCTTGATCTTACCGGCAGCACAGGCGAAATTATTTCTCCTTTTATTATAAAAGAGATAAGAGGCATTAAAGTGGCAGTTATGGGACTTACAGTTCAGATATTGCCGCCCGGTTCTTTCTGGGAGAAGGTTTTTAAATTTAAATTTTTAGATCCTGTCTCTACTGCTCTGGAATATATACCGAAATTAAGAGAAAAAGCCGATCTTATAATAATTCTTTCTCATATTGGGAAAGATGGGGACATGAAAATTGCCGCTTCTGTGCCGGGAATTGATCTTATCATAGGAGGCCACAGTCATACTCCCATGGAAAAACCGCTGGAAACAGGGGAGACTTTAATCGTTCAGGCAGGTTACCATGCAAAAAGTTTTGGATCTCTTAAACTAAGAGTAAAAAAATCAGATGATAGATATTTTTTAGAGACTTTTAACTTCAGTCTTGTACCTATGTCATAGATGTAATGACTCTTTTGTCACATTTTTATAGAAAGAAGTAGCTTTTGAAAGAGGACTATTCCACTCATCTGCACTTCTAATTATATTACTGAATATGAGAAGTAGCATCCTGCGAAGTCACAAACTTCATCATTCTCATATAAATTATTAAAAATTTTTATAAGTCTTTACGTTTTTTCACGAAGTTTGTTATAATAAATAGGAAGGATAGTTTTGCCTGTCAGGCAGAGAGAACACGAATATAGACTTTCTTGCTGGAAACAAAAAAAATGCTGATTATTTATAAATCCGTTAGAAATAAATGAGAAGGGATTGATTGCAATGTCAGAAAAAATATTAAAAGAAATATTAAGTAAAGTAACTTCTATAGAAGGAGAACTTAAGGAGTTCAAACAGGAAGTTAATGAACGCTTCAATAAAGTAGATGAACAATTAAAAGACCTGGATAACAGAACTTTAATGTTGTTATCTGATAATGAAAAATTCAGAGAAGAAGTAAATAAGAAATTAGACAGGCAGACTGCTAAGCTGGATAGAGTATCTACTGCAATAAAAGAACATGATCTAAGACTGGAAGATCTGAAAGATAAAACTCCTGTATAATTTCATTAGAAAGATGTTATAAGTTCCTCATAAGGAAGTATTTACAATCAGGACTTTTCGAATAGGCGCCAAACAATCCTTTTATGAAACAAATTCTTTTTTTAAGTAACGGCTATGGAGAAGACACTATAGCTGCTTATATCATAGAAAATCTCAGAAAGAAAACAGATTTTAATATTTCTGCTTTTCCTCTTGTAGGAACAGGGAAATCCTATCAATCTTTTGACATAACTATAGTCGGCCCATGCAGAAACCTTCCCAGTGCAGGAGACCTTCATTCACCTGTAAGAGTTTTTCAGGATCTAAAATCAGGACTTTTAAATCTTCTATGGGAACAATATTTATTTCTCAGAAAAATAAGAAAAAATATTCATATTGCTGTTGCATCAGGTGATATATATCCTGTACTCATGGCATCACTTGCAGGGATTAAACCTCTTGTATTCATAGGAACTGCCAAGTCAAACTGGTATTATCCCTATTCATATCCTGAAAAATTTTTAATAAAGAGATTCTGTAACGTTACCTTTACAAGAGACCTTCCGACATGTAATGATCTGAAGAAATCCGGTATAAATTCTCTCTATTCAGGTAATCCTATGATGAACTGTTTCCGGATTTCCGGTGAAAATTTCGGCATAGAAGCTGGCGGAACTGTCATAGGAATACTTCCCGGAAGCAGAGATGTGGCTTACAGGGATTTTCCCGTTATTCTTTCTGCAGTTGAACAAATTTCCCTTATGTCTTCTGTTAATATGTCTTACCTCGCCGCACTTTCTCCGTCTATTGAAGCAGATAAGCTTCCCACCTGCGGATGGAATTACAGGGAAAATCCTGTCTCACCATGTTTAAAAAAAGGTAATTTAGAGTTAAAGTTAATAAAAAATAAGTTCGGTGATGTTATTAACAGGGCTGATATCGTTATAGGCCAGGCAGGAACAGGAAATGAGCAGGCAGCAGGTCTTGGTAAACCTGTAGTGGCATTTGACTCGGAAGGACATACAGCCCCCGGCTGGTATCGTGCAAGACAGAAGGGCCTTTTAGGTGACAGTCTGAGTATTGTTAATGCTTCCGGTGAAGCTATTGCAAAAGAAATTTTGTCCATACTTGAAGATAAAAACAGAAGAGATTGTATGGCTAAAACCGGTAGAGAAAGAATGGAAGATAAAGACTGTGTTAACAGAATATCAGATGAAATCATAAGGCTTTTATAGGAAGGTATATCTGATTTTTTTACATTTCAGGAATCTGGCATAAAATTGGCATAATAATTCTATGAATATTTTATTTATAAGTAATGGTTACGGGGAAGACAGTGTTTCTGCTCTGTTAATAAAAGAGCTCAGAGAAAAAAAATTTTTTAATATAAAAATTCTTCCTCTTGTGGGAAAAGGTGAGATTTTTGATTTTTCTGATATACTTGGTTCACCGGTAAATCTTCCGAGCGGAGGACTTATAAATAACAATCTGTCTGCTCTCATTAAAGATATTAAGGCAGGGCTTTTAGCGTTAACTCTGAAACAGATTGATATTCTGAGAAAGAGTTCTTTTGATTTAATCGTATGTGTCGGAGACAGATATCCTGTTATACTGGCAGGTCTTTTTACCTGTAGCCCTTTGATTTTTGTGGCTGTTGCCCAGTCTGTTCATGTCAGAGGTTATTCATTGTTTGAAAGATTACTTATGAAAGGTCGGGTTAATATGGTTTTCCCAAGAGATGCAGAAACAGCCATATATCTTAATGAAACTGGTATTTTATCCGAATTTGTCGGAAATCCCATGATGGATACCTTCCCGATTTTACCATGTAATATAGATATTCCGCCCTGTGCCGGAGTGATAACAATACTTCCGGGAAGCCGTTCCGAAATATGGTATAATTTAAAAATTTCTCTTTCCGTATGCAGGAAAATTTATGCTCTTAACAGAGAAATTATATTTTTAATGGCTCTTTCTCAGAGGGTTTTACCGGGAGAATTTTATGAATATATTTTGAAAGAAGGGTGGAGCTTTTCAGAAGATAAAGATGCAGTAAACCTTGTACACGGTGATGGCACTGAAGTAAAAATGTCTCAAAAATATTTCGGCTATATGATAGACAGAGCAGACGCAGTTCTCGGCCTTGGAGGAACGGCAAACGAACAGGCTGCCGGCCTCGGGAAACCTGTTGTTACCTTCTGGTCTCCCGAAAGACAGGTAAGGCCTTCTTTTATAAAACATCAGAAATCACTTCTCGGCGATGCTCTTATTATTGTTTCTCCTGAACCTGAGATTATAGCGGAAAAGTTGCTGGAACTCCTTAGAAATCCTTTAAAGGCACATGAGCTCGGACAGATTGGTTCTACCAGAATGGGAGGCATAGGAGGAGGAAATAAAATAGTTGATTATATTATAGAATTTGCAGAACATCTCAGGAAGGATAAT
>CALARM010000699.1 GCA_937888925.1 uncultured Synergistia bacterium
ATAGAATTAATTCTAAGAGATTTCTTTTCTCCTGATACAAAGGTTTTATTCGTAGGAGACGGGGATCTCTGCTGTCTTGCTTTAAAATCACTTGCTGATTTTGAAATACATATGCTGGATATAGACAGGGAAATTATTACTTTTATAGAAAGTAAAAACATGGGTATAATTACACATAATGTAAACCTGATAAATGGCCTTCCGAAAGAACTGGAAGATTATTTCGATGCAGTTATGCTTGATCCCCTGTGGGACATAAAAGGAGCGGAAATGTTTATAAGTCCGGCCTGTTCGTCTATGAAGAAAAATAAAAAAAGCAGACTTTATACCTGTATATGCCCTGTTGTAACAGGAGATAATCACGGGAAATTACAGAAAATGATCATAGACAGAGGACTTGTGTTCCATGAAATAATAAAAAATTTTAACTGGTATGAATTACATGCCAATAGAAATTACGGAGAACTATTAGATATATTTCATAAAATAAATAAAGATTATATACAGAGTGATTTTATGAATGCATCCCTTTCCTTACCTTTTGCAACATCTGATATGTATGTTCTTGGCTTTGGAACAGTGACCGGTGAGCAGTGACCGGTGAGCAGTAATATTACATAGTATTATAACTGATAAATGGTAACCGATAAAAACCGGTAACTGATAACTGATAAAAACTGATCACTGATAACTGATCACTGCTCACTGAAAAGACTGGAGGTTAAAAATGATATATAACTGTCCTAAATGTGGTGCAGAAAATAAAAAAGATGCGAAATTCTGCAGTGATTGCGGAATATCTCTTGGAAGTGAAGATGTACCAACAGAGCTTAAAGCCCTGACTCCCGGTATTATACTGGCCAATAGATATGAAATTATACAGAAAATAAAAAGCGGAGGCATGGGCTCTGTTTATAAAACAAAACATGTAAGTCTCGGAAAGATATATGCAATAAAAGAATTGATAAATCTGTCAATGAATCCGCAGGAACAACAGGAAGCAATTACGAGATTTAAAATGGAAGCAAAAATATTATCAGAATTAACTCACCCGAATATGCCTTCCGTAAGTGATTATTTTTCAATAGGAGGAAGATATTATCTTGTAATGGATTTTATAGAAGGAAAGGATCTGAGTACTATACTTTCGGAACAGGGGAACCCCGGTCTTCCGGAAGCAGATGTAGTGGAATGGAGTAATCAGATATGCGATGTTTTGAATTATCTCCATACAAGAAATCCTCCTATAATATACAGAGATATAAAACCTTCTAATATAATGATAAGAGATTATGACAAAAAAGCCATATTAATAGACTTCGGCATAGTCAGGACAGTACAGGCAGAAGAAGACATGTCCCTCACAAAAACAGCTATAGGAACTATAGGGTATATGTCTCCCGAACAGTACAGAGGAAGGCCTGAAGCCAGAAGTGACGTATATTCTCTCGGGGCAACTATGTATCATTTACTCACAGGTGTTCAACCAATACCTTTTAATTTTCAATCAGTATTGAAAGAAAGACCTGATATTACAGAAGAATTAAATGCAATAATAATGACAAGCGTAAGACTGAAACCTGCAGAACGTTTTGTTTCTGCAATGGAAATGAAAAAAGCTCTTACAGGAGGAATTAAAGTAGCCTTACCTGTAACAGAAGAAGCAGATAAACTTGATCTTATGATATTACAGTTAAATATTCCAGATAAAAATATCAGAAAATTTGCAATTAAAACTATAGGGGAATTTAAAACAGAAAAAGCTGCCGGTCCGTTGCTCAGTATATTGAAAAAAGAACATGAATGGGAGATCAGAAAGAGTGTAGTAGAAGCTCTGGCAGGATTTAAACTGAATTCTAAAATAGAAGAGACAATGAAAGAAATTTTAATCAATGACAACAACCCTCAGGTAAAAGCTGCTGCCGCTCAGGCTATGGGAATGTACGGAGATAAAACATTTTCAGGGCCTCTCATACTGGCACTTGACGATCAGTCTGATGAAGTTCGTATGAGAGCTATTATGGCTCTTGGTAAAATAAAAGATGAAAGAGCTCTTGAACCACTCAAAAAAATTGTTCATTACGAAACAAATCAGTCAATAAAGGATGAAGCTATTGTCTCTATTGAATGTATAGCTCCTAATTATCTGATAGAATGGCGAGAAGCAGAAAGAGAAGTTCAATACAGAACACAGCAAAAGAAAACGATTGTCAGTGTTATAACCATAGGTTTACTGCTTGTAGTAGTTCTGTTACTATTCAATGTATTAAATAAAGCCTACAGAGAACAAAAGATAAAAGATCATTTAAAAAAGGGATTCCTCTATTTACAATCAGACAAAAACAAAGAATCGAGAGAAGAATTTAAAAAAGTTATGAACCTATCCACACAGGAAGCCATGTCTTATTACGGAGTTGGTCTGACTTATATGGAGGAAGACTGTACAAATGCCATATCAAATCTTGAAAAATCCATTAAATTCAAGCCAGATTTCGGATATTCTTATCTATACCTGGGAAATCTCTATACATCACAAAAGAACTATAACAAAGCAATCGCCTATCTTGAAAATGCAAGGAAATTATTGCCTGATAATGAAGAATGCTATATTTATCTGGGTGAAGCCTTTTATGCATCAGGTCAGACTTCCAGAGCAAAAGAAATTTTCGAGGAATATTTATTAAAATATCCTGAAGGTGAAAATACTAATACTGCAAGAAAATGGCTCTCAGTTATAGATAGCGGGCCGGGCCCCGGCATATCACAGGAAGATGGCAGAGCAGTTATGGATGGATTAAAAAATTTACAGAATAAAAATTATAATGAAGCCATAAAAAATTTCGATAAAGCTATATCTATAAATCCTTCCAATCCTGAGGCATATTATGGCCTGGGTATAGCTTATTATCAGTCAGATAAAGCAAAAGCCAGGACTTACTTAATGAAAGCACTGGAATATAAACCAGGATACGGAGAGGCTTATATAGCTCTAACAGATCTGTGTTATGCCATGGGAGATTATGTAGAAACCGTCAATAACGCAAAAAAAGGACTTGAATATATGCCTGATACAGCAAAACTTTATTTACTTATCGGTATATCAGAATTCAATTTAAATAAAAGAGAAGAAGCTTCTAAAGCACTTAAAAAATATCTTGAACTGGAACCTGATGGAAACAATGCGGAAACAGTAAAAAAATTGCTTAAACAGCTTAAATAGTAATAATTCTTGCGTAAAAATATATTAAATGTTATAATTAAAAAAAATAAAATAAAAAGGAGATTGTTATGTCTGATTTTTCAAATAAAAACAATCAACCAGAAGATTTTATATTTGGTGGAGAAGGTCAGGGAGAAGGAGACAGTCAGAAAAGAAGAATTATAAGAAAAATAAAAGTCAAAAAAGCTTCAACTCAAAAACTTCCTACAAATATAGCAAGTCAATTAGTTAAAAAAGGTGAAATACCAAAAGAAGATAGAGGCTTTACAAAAAAACTCGTATCAAAACAGGAACTTAGAGAACATGAAAGCCTTATTATGAAAGACGAAACACCAAAAGAAGATAGAGGATTTACAAAAAAACTCGTATCAAAACAGGAACTTAGAGAACAGGGAAGTTTATTTATAAAAGATGAAAAAGAAGAAATAAAGATAACAAAACCACTCCAACAGGAGACAAAAGAAGAAACAAAGATAACAACCTTGCTCACACCAAAAGAAGAAACAAAGATAACAACCTTGCTCACACCAAAAGGAGAAACAAAGACAACAACCTTACCGGTACCAAAAGAAGAAACAAAGACAATAGCCTTACCGGTACCAAAAGGAGAAACAAAGACAACAACCTTACCGGTACCAAAAGGAGAAACAAAGACAACAACCTTACCGGTACCAAAAGAAGAAATAAAGAGAACAATCTTACCGGCACCAAAAGAAGAAATAAAAGGAGCGGAAAGTAAAAAGTCTGTTCATAGAAGAATTCCTGCAAAGGTTCGTGTAAAAAAATCTGCTACTACAAAACTGGAAAAAGAAACTGCTGAAGAAGTTATAAAAAGAAAGGCAATGGAAGAAAAAGAACCTCCGAAAGTTTACACAAAAAAACTCTCACCTGAAGCAGCTCTTGAAGTTTTAGGGAAAAAAGTTGATAGTACCGTAACTAAAAAAACACCTGTTACGACTCAAAAAATAGATGAAATAAAACCTGCCGGGAAATTACCCGGACCGGTAATAACAGCTGGAATACAGAAAGAAACCAGAGAAAAACCTGAAAAGATAGAAAAAGGTCTCAAGGAAAACTGGAAAGATATTAAATTTGCCGGATACAAGAAAAAATCTGATTTAAAGCAGATAGTAAATATTTTACCTGAAAAAACCATATTAAAAAGTGAAAAAAGTTCCTATCAGATAACAAGAATAATTCAGGAAGACTGTTATGGAGCAGTATATGAAGTGATAGATTTAGGAGAAAAAAATGTAACAAAATCTACTAAAGCTATTAAAGAAATACAATATAAAGCACCGGAAGATAGTCCTCCGACTACCATTAAAGATGTAATGAATAGATTAAAGAGAATGGTATCTTTTCTTGAAGATGCACAACATCCTGGTGTAGTTAATATAACAGATTACTTCTATGATATAAACATGGATAATAAAACTTCTCGTTTTCTGGCAGTAATGGAATTTATCCATGGTGACACACTGGATAAAATTATGGACAATTATTACAGGAAAGAAGGACTTATACCACCGGAATTTATACTGACAATAGTAAAACATTTATGTGATGTTCTCTCTTATCTCCATAATAGAAAACCTTTCCCGATAGGTGTCGGGGATCTTAAGCCTTCTAATATTATGATAACAGGTAATAATGAACTTAAATTAATTA
>CALARM010000700.1 GCA_937888925.1 uncultured Synergistia bacterium
TTAATGATATGTACCGTATGTTATCCCATGAAATTAATACTCCCATATCTATTATTCAGGGTTTTACTGATTTAACGGAAATGCTTCTATCTGCCGGTAAACCCAGGATTGAAGATTTAAAGAGTTTTCTTGATGGTATAAAAAGCGGAAATGACAGGCTGAGGAAACTTGCCGAGTCAGTATTGATACTTAATAGTATTGACGGAGGATATGAGCTGGAACGTTATAATTCTCTGTCACATCATCATATGATAGTTGATCTTGTCAGTCTTATCAGAGTTGTATTGACCGGTATTAAAGTTACAGCGGAAGAGAAACATGTAGAGATAATATTGGATCTGCCGGATGAACCTGTGCAGGTAAAAGGCCTTGGAGAACATATAAAATGTGTAATTGAAAATATTATAGATAACGGAATTAAATTTGCACCTCACAGAACAGGCAGGGTTTTTGTGAGGCTCTATAGAGATACAAATATGGCAATAATAGATGTAGAAGATAACGGTCCCGGGATACCGGATGTAGAGGTTGGTAAAATATTTGACAGATTTTATCAGTCCAATAGAGATAAATTCGAACAGCAGGGGCTTGGTATAGGACTGGCAATAGCTAAAGCACTTGCAGAAATTAATAAAATAGATTTAAGGGTAAAAAGCCAGGAGGGAGGCGGCGCTATCTTTACACTTGTATTTAAAGTCAGCGAATGATGTTTTAGTGAATCGTGAAGAGTGAAGAGTGAAGAGTGAAATAAACCCATATTTCAGTAGGGGCGTTTAATTAAACGCCCCGGGATTAAATACGCATCACGCATCACGCATCACGCATTACGCATTACGCATTACGCATTACGCTTTTATTTTCATCCTATAAATTTTGCGATTATATCCAGTAATTCGTTTCTGTCAACAGGTTTTATTATATAATCATCAAAACCTGCTTCTACAAATTTTTCCAGTTCTTCTCCCATGGCAGAACCTGTACAGGCTATGACAGGTATATTTACTCCTCGCAGGTGAAGACGAATTTCTTTTGTAGCTTCTATACCATCCATTTCAGGCATATTTATATCCATAAGAATAAAATCAAGTTCTTCCTGTTTGAAAAGATGGAGAGCTTCCTTCCCGTTAGAAGCACTCAGAACAGTATATCCTGCATCTGTAAGTGGTTTACTCAAAATTAATCTGAATTCCGAATCGTCATCTGCTATAAGTATTTTTCTGTCTTTTCTGAGTTTTACTGTTTTTACAGGGACAGACTTAATAATAGTGTCTATAGAATCTTCTTTTTCCGGAGGTTCTTCCACAGGGAGAGATGTAAGTGGCAGAGTAAAGTTAAATACAGTTCCTTTACCTACTTCACTTTCAACCCAGATTTTCCCTCCAAGTAAAGTTACAAGTTTTTCAGTTATTGTAAGCCCAAGACCTGTTCCTCCGTATTTTCTTGTCGTAGATGCTTCTGCCTGAGAGAATGGTTCGAAGATGGTTTTTATTTTATCAGGTGCTATACCTATGCCTGTGTCTATAACAGAAAATTCAGCAAAATTTGAATCCTCTGAAAGTTTACAGCACAATTTTACATATCCCTGAGAGGTAAATTTTATGGCATTACTCATAAGATTCATAAATATTTGTCTCAATCTTGTTTCGTCTGTTACAATAGTGCCGGGTATTTTGGAGTCATATTCCAGTTCCAGGGAAATATGTTTTTCATTCGCCTTGATTTGAACTAAATTGATTATGTGCAAGACTACTTCTTCCAGATCAAATTCTCTTCTTTCAATAACAATTTTCCCTGCTTCTATTTTGCTTAGATCCAGAATTTCATTCAGCAGTTCCAGAAGATTCCTTCCGCTTTTCAGTATGACCTGACTCATATCCTTTATTTCTTCTCCGGGCAGTGTATCATCTTCGTAAATTATTTCAGAAAAGCCAATAATAGAACTGAGAGGAGATCTTATTTCATGGGACATACTTGCCAGAAACATAGACTTGGCTTTATTTGCTACTTCTGCTGCAATTTTTGCTTCCAGAAGTTGATCATGAGCCTGAGTAAGATGTTTTGTAAATTGTTTTATTTTTTCCGCATATTCCTGCGCTTCTTTTTCCCTGTCTTTATAGGCTGTTATGTCCTGGAGGTTATAGGCATAACCATTCTGTCCCTCTGTAACCTCATTGATTGCCATACATCTTACGTGAAAATGAATCTTTTCTCCATTTTTTTTAATATGCTTCGATTCATAACTTTTTATCACAGGGGGTTCAAGAGAAAGATCTTCCAGATTTTTAAAGGGAATATCTACCAGGTTAAGATATGAAGTTCCTTTTATTTCTTCAAGATTATATCCGAGCGATTTCAGGTAAGAATCATTACATGAAATAATTCTTTTATTATTATCTGTAATAACTATTCCATCTATTAAATTACTTAATATCAGTTTGTAAGAATCTTTATTTATTTCCATAAAGGGAATTATACTATTTAGCTTCTTATAAGTCAATTACTGGAAATTGCACTTGTAATTTATATGAAAATGATGAAGTCTTATGATTTAATGTCTATTCATTTTCATATTTAGTTGTGACTGCTCCGGTCATGCCTGTTGGTGAAAAGTGAAAAGCAGGTAAAATTTCGTTTTTTCACTTTTCACTGGATTGATTTACAGAGTCAGTAATTCCGGACTTCTCATGATTTTTTTTATCCTGAATATCTTTTATAATCCATAGAATTGTGCGGATATTTGCCGACGCAAGGAATACTAATATGAAAAGACATATTATTATGATTACGTAAAAATTATCGGTAAAGGAGTTCAGTCTGGAACTAATGGATATGAGAAAAGTACCTGTTAAGAAGAAGAAAATTATTACCACACAATTAATAAGTATTAAGAGTAATTCAGATATTCCTGTAACGGTTTTACGGATCCTGTAAAGTGCGAGATTAATTAAAGCGGGAATTATCAGACAGGCATTTATTATCTGAAAGAAAAAAAGTATTCTTTTTACTTCTTCCGTTATAGACGTCCATTTATACTTTATAAATAAGGTTAAAAATATTAAAAATAAAAAGACTAATATATTGGTTATATTATGATATATTAACCCGTGGGAATAGGGATTTGTATCCTTTGTTTTATAAGAAAAATAGTAAAAACAATCCAAAGGTTTATCTTCTGTCACTTCTTCCGGTTCAATAGCTCCCTTCTGCGATATGAGTTCAAGCAGTTCTTCCAGATTTTTTATCTCTTCTCCGAAAGCTAATTCCTGTCCCTGTTCATCCTGCAGAAGATAGAGTTTTTTATAATTATCTCCTTTTTTGATTTTACAGATATAAAAATGTTTTATACTGTTCCAGTTTAAATAATGTCTCCCCATAAACCACATCTTATATATGGAAATTCTTTCTTCTGTAATTTTATATGATATTATTTCATATTCCATTATTTCAAAAAACAATGAAAGTGCAATAAATAAATAAGAAATACTGGAAAGTAAAAATAATGTGTGAACTAATTCGGATGTGCTGTAATTGAATGTATATTTAATTAAACCATAAATGACACAGGCACATGTTATAAATAAGATAAATAAAAGCAAATATGTATTTAAAGTAATTTTTTTTACAAAGTTTCTGTTCATTCTTTTCTACCCTTCATTTTTTATTTGAATACTATTATAATACGTGAAGGGTGATCTGTGAAGAGATTATTAATTACTCTTCACTCTTCACCCTTCATTCTTCACCCTTTACCTATCTTTTTAAAATTTTTCCTGCTTTTACCCCGTTAAATATTCCTTTTTCAACTACTATCTTACCTTCTATTATTACATATTCCACACCTGTACCGTACTGAGGAGGTGAGTTATAATTTGACATATCTGCTATTGTTTCAGGATTGAATATTGTTATATCTGCTGTCATTTTTTCTCTCAATAATCCCCTGTCTTTCAGGCCAAGCTGTTCTGCCGGCAGTCCTGTTACTCTTTTAACAGCTTCTTCCATAGAAATAAACTTTTTATCCCTTACATAAGTGCCGAAGAGTCTGGGAAATGTTCCGAATATTCTTGGATCCAGATGGGTCATTTCCGGTTCGTCATAATCGATGCCGCCATCGGAAGAGATAATGGCAAAATTACACTTTATGAGTCTTTCATAGTTACCCTGTGACATAGCATAACGATAAATCACAGGGCCTCCGTTTCCTTTTTCATCTTTCAATAAGATTTCTATTGCTGTTTCTGCAGGAGTTTTCCCCAGTATTTTCCCTGCTTCTTCAAGACTTTTACCGAATATGTCAGGAAATGCTTTTGAAAATATTATAATATTTTCAGGTGAAATTAAAGAGAATTGTTCGGGAAGATGCATTCTGACCCTTGCTTTCAACGTAGAATCTTTTATCAAATTTTCTTTCAATGGGCCTCCTTTTTTTGCAAAAGCCGGAAATATATATTCCAGGGTTCCCTGTGCCGAGTCATAGGGATAAAAATCACATCTGATAGGTAATTTTTTCCCTACAGCTCCCGATACTACTTTGATTGCAGGTTCATTACTTATCCAGTAAGGTTTTCCTATCACTCTCAGGTGGGATATTTGAACAGGAACTTCAGCTTTTTTACATATATCTACAGCTTCCTGGGTCCATCTCGCGACATCTTCAGTTTCACTCCTCCTGTGAATTGCGACCATACCTCTGTAACGGGAGGTTATTTTCCCTATATATATGAGTTCATCTGTGCCTGCCAGGGAAGCAGGTGAATTTTCCAGTTCCGTAGATATACCGAGAGCGCCGAGCTTAAATGATCTTACCAGTATACGTTCTATTTCATCTTTTTCATCTTTAGTCAGAACTGTTATCCTGTTGGAAGTGCCTGCGACTTTCCTTCGTAGAGAACTGTGTCCTATAAGAAGTCCGTAATTAAGGGCAAGTCCTTTTCTCTGCATTATTTTAAAATGTTTTTCCAGATCTAAAGGTGAATAACTGCAGTTTCCTCCTATAATGGTAGTTATACCCTGAAATAAAAGTATTTTATTTATTCGTTCCTGATAGATACCATCAGGATATTTTGTCTGTATATCAGGCAGATCAGGTCTTGCCGTACCGTCATAATGGGTATGTATATCAATAAAGCCCGGAGAAACTATCATTCCTGCGGCATCTATTGTTTTCCCGGCAGAGTAAAGAGAGAGATCTCCTATGGCAGAAATAATATTCTTTTTAATTCCAATATCTGCTATGAAACTTACCTGGCCGGAACCATCAACGATCCTTCCGCCTTTTATTATAATATCCAGACCGTTATCACCGGCTACTATATTTTCTGCTCCCACGCAGAAAACAGATAAAGCAGCACAGGATTTTATAAAGGTTCTTCTGTTTATTTTTTCCGTCATA
>CALARM010000701.1 GCA_937888925.1 uncultured Synergistia bacterium
CGACCACCGAGATCTACACTCTTTCCCTACACGACGCTCTTCCGATCTGATGCCATTGTAATGGGCGATAAAACAATAGAAATGCCGTCTTTGAAACCGGTAAATACTAATGAAAAATATAAAAAAGATGACGGTATATTTATCGGTGTCCCCTATGGTGAGGAAGGGCTTTTAAGGATTTTAAGTAAAAGTAATATAGAAATACCGGATGAAAAGGAGCATAGATTCAGGAGTAAAATCGTAGCCCCTGAAGGTACCATTTACCTGGGCTGTCCTGATAATGGCGTGATTAAAGTTTACTCTCTGAATGGCGCGCCGGGGACAGACATTTCACCTGAAGTAGCAGACGCTTATAATATCTGCACAGATAACACTTATTTATATTATAGTAGTAATTATGCTTACAGGGTATTCAAGATAAAATTAGACGGTAGCAATTACGCTGAAATTGTAAGTCAAAGCAGATACCATTCTTCTTACGGTATTGCAATTAATTCTGATAGCACGTATATCTATATAGCATATGATAAATACGGTGAAGAACTCGGAATTGCAAAAATAAACATTTCCACCGGAGAAGTGGAAGAAACAGAGATAACTGATGTTTCTTTCGACGAAATTGGAGATTTATGTGGAGATGAAACTTGTGTATATTTACTTGGTCGCAACATGTGTGGTACGAGCAGGGTGGCCGTCTATGATTTTAATGTGAATTTTATTAGAGAAATGTATACTGACGGAGTTTATAATAAAATTGCTACAGATGGAACGAATATTTACCTTTCAAATTCTTCCGAAGTTGATATATATACTGTATCGGGAACTTTTATCACAAGTATTTCAGGAAGTGGTATACAGGCAGTAACAGTGAAGGATGGGAAAATATATATTGTAGCCGAGGAGAGCGGAGGAGGTGCAACGTAATGACTGGCGGTGGAACTATTGTAAAAGTAAAAATATATTCAATAGATGGGGTTTTTGAAAGCGAATTCGAGATAGAAGGCACAGTGGAAGATGCCGTGATAGTTTAAAGGGAGTGGTTTTAATGTCTGAATTTAACGGTGTAGATAAACCGGCAAATGTTCCTCTGGAAATCATCCAGGGAGCGAACTGGAGTAAAACTTTCAGGTTGAAAGATGAAAATAAAGTTGCTTTTGATTTGACCGGATATACCGCAAGAATGCAAATCCGTCGAACTCTTCAGAGTTCCGACGTAATAAAAGAGTTATCTACAGAGAACGGGAAAATTGCAATCCTGGGAAGTTCTGGAGAAATAACATTTTTACTCACCGCTCAGGATACTGTGTTAATGACGGGTAACGGGGTTTATGATGTAGATCTCATAAAAGATGAGAAAGTTTATACAATTTTTGGCGGAAAAATCATTGTAATTCCTCATGTAACGAGATGATATTATGATTTTAGAGAACATACAAAAAAACATAGCAGTTAAGCATGAAGAAAAAATAATCAATCTGATTGTGGAAGAAAAAACTTTTTCTCTGGAAACGGTTTTCGGAGGAAATGAAAATGTATCACACATTCAGGGTATACCTGTTGCCGGTGTAATTCCGGAGGAAAACCAGACCCTTGTTTTTGATGGCACTCAATGGATTCCGGCTTTCTTGAATAAACCTTATATTGCAACCCTTACTGAAGAAGATATTCAGAGAGGATACACTTATTTACCTACTGCTCTTGGGAATATCGGAGAAAAGAATTATATAGAGCTTATTCCTGAGGGTGCGCCCGTACAGGAATACGGGAAAGATTTTACTGTTATGAATTCGGATAATAATCAATATCTGGTAATTATCTGGACAAATTCAAAGCCAATAGTTGGAATTCTGCATCCGGTTTATCCGTCTGAAGGGATGGAAGATGTCCTGGATGCAGGAGATAAATTACAAATAAAATATAATAAGGAGTGACGATATGAGCACGAAAGCAATAGCAAAATGGATCGGAAATCTGGGAAATGCGATAGCTACAACCATAAACAAAATAACTATAACAGCACCGGAAAACGGAGCTACTCTTACAATTGCAGATGGCAAAACACTGACCGTCTCTAATGATGCAAACGTATCAGGAACAAATACAGGAGATCAGGATTTAAGCGGACTGTTAAAAACTGCAGACCTGGTTACTTCTGTCGGAGACCCGGGGAGTGACTCGAAAATTCCGTCTGAAAAAGCAGTCAGAGACGCTCTGGATAGTGCAGGCAGTATCTCAAAGCAGGAATCTCTTACGGTTGCATCAGGGGATGTTGCTGCCGGATGGAAAGCCCTTGTTGGGAAATGCTCAGGCGGGGCAGGAGAAAAAACAAATGTAAGATTGACTCCTATGGGCGGGCCGGAGCAGGAATATGGTGTGGATTTTACCGCCATGAATTTAGATGACAATTCTGCGACAGTTGTTATCTGGAAGACTTCAGGCGGTGTGACAGGAATAGTTACGCCGGTATATCCTTCGGCTGGCATGGCGGTTGATATTGAAGCGTCTGACATATTGCAGGTGTATTATGAGTAAGAAAATTCTTCCGAAATGGACAGCAGGTAATTTAGTTAAAATATGGTGTCCTGATGCACCGCCTGAAACTCCGTCAGCTTATGATGATGAATTTAACGACGAAGTTTTTGATATATCAAAATGGACAGAATATGATCCACAGGGTCGTCAAACTATTTCAGAAGAAAAATACGGATTAAATCTATTAATTCCAACGCCTCCAGCTATAGCAACAGGAAGCGTTACCGGGATATATCAATCTTTACCTGAAGGGGATTTCTCTATTAGCACAAAAGTTACAGCTTTATGTAAAAAAAGTGCTTATCATTTACCAGGCATTGCGTTATTTGAAGATGCTACGGACACCTCTAAAAAAATACTAAATTTCTGCTTGTATATAGCAAGCCCGACATCAACTAGACTATCATTATATTCTTATTCAAATTATTATACGGCATCTACAGATCCAATAAATCTGACTTTAGGTAATGAAGCAACAATGGGATATTTTAGAATTAGAAGAAATAGCACAACTTATTATTTCGATTTTTCGCAAGATGGAATAAGCTTTATAACTTACTATATTTATACTTCTTTTCCTTTTGCGCCGTCACATATGGGACTGGCGAGTGATGCTGTAAATTATAGCGGAGGACAACCCTCTTCAGTAAATTCTATATTTTCATTTTTTCGGTATATAAATAGTGATATAGGTGTAGCACCTATCAAAGGAAGACTTCTTAATGTAAAAACTTTTTAAAGAAGAGTGAAATTTTAAATACCCTTTAAATGGCCTTTAAACACCGTTTAAAGATTTTTAAAAATATTTGCTAATAAATCGCGAAGA
>CALARM010000702.1 GCA_937888925.1 uncultured Synergistia bacterium
AGATTATCTTCGTTAATATGGATCCCTGAATTATCTATATGACCGAAGGTTAAATCGAGGCCTTTTTTTTCCCATTCTTCCTTCTGAAGATAACAGGCACTTATAATTCCATCAGGTGATATAATGATACTGTCTTTCCCTACAGGACAGAAACTGTGATGAACTGTGCCTGTAGATGCAGGGCCATAGACGGGAGTAACACCATAGTCCCTTACAATTCCTGATGCTTTTATATAATTTACTGCAAATCTCCAGGGATCCGGAGGAAGAAGTTCTTTATCTTCTGTCTGTCTGAGAACTTCAAAATCTACGGAAGAAGGGTTACACATTCGACAGAGCCGGTGAGCAATTTCTTCCATTCTTTCCACTGTTTCCTCTGTAACACATACCCTGATACAGAGTTCGGCAGGACTTCTGCCCAGTAAAAAGGCATTTCTTTCAACCGTATGTGACGTTTTTCCTCCGTTTTTAAGAGGTCTGTATCTGTTCTGAATATCTTCCGGGCCATCAAGAGAAAGAACTACCGTGTCGAAATAATCTCCGATAAAAGAACAGGTGACTTCATCAAAAAATCCGTTTGTAGAAACTTTAAAGACAGGTTTCAGGTTGTATTCTCCACAGATCATGTTTGTCCTGTATACTGCTACCCTTATCACATCGGAGGCAAAAAAAGGTTCTCCTCCGAAGAAATGTATTTCAACGTCAGTTTTACCCTGATTTATAACATGTTCTGCCATCCATTCCACAGATGACATAGCCAGGGGAAAATCCATAACAGAAGTGTCTTTACATGAGCCGAAACCACAGTAAATACAGTTAAAATTACATGACCTGGTAGGAATAAGACCCATAAAATCAGGATTTATAGCGCCTCTGTTCGGTGCAGGCATACTTACCGGTTTCTCTGAAAGACTTCTGTAAAGTTCATAGAGATTTTTCTTTTTTAAATTCCCTTCTTTCAATGATTCTACTGCAGATCTGTTCATAAGAGCAGTAATATTATGGAGAGGACTGTGAAGGATATATTTGTCTGATACGGGTACTGTAAATACATAATCCATAATATTTATTTCCATTGTTGTTACCTCAATCCTGCTTTTAAATTATTTATAAAATTTATACTTTTTATATTGTCTGTAATAAAATTTATATATATAATAAAGGTACTTTTATAATATATTCTACGGTTATGAGTCAGAAATAATAAAAACGGAGGGGATCTGTGATGTTTATTAAGAAATCAATTATATTTTTAATAACAATGGTTCTGCTTTTTAGCTTTCCTGCATCCGGAGAAGAGATTAATATAAAGCAAAAAGATTATAATACCCTTCAAATATATATAAAATTAAAACCTTACAAAGGGAAAAAGTTTCTCCATGAAAACGGAAAAATATATACACAGATAGATGATTTGAAGAAAGCTATGGGGTTTACTTTTAAATTTGATAAAGAAAATAAAAAACTCATAATTAATGAACAGGAATACACAGGAGAACATATATTAAAGAACGAGAAAATACTTTATATTCCTCTCGTAGACATATCTCATTATCTCGGTTACAAAGTAAATTATGACGCCATTACGAATATAATGGATATTTCAACATCCGGTGTACTAACCAATACGATAGAATTTATTCCCCCTACCCGCCGTGGCTGACCATAGATTTAACTTCTGTATGAAGTTTCTTAAGGGGTTGTAAAAAAATAACCATATCATATTTATAATCATGACGACAAATTAACTTCTAATAAGTTATGAAATTCACTCTTCACTATTCACTTTTCCCCATAGATCCCATAATTCGTAACCGTTTTTATATGCCGGAATTTTGAGACTTTTCAATACATCGTCCACATAATGTTCTTTCCTCATTCCTACGAGAACACTGCTTATACCGGGCATAGACCGTAACATCCAGATAGCTTTCCCGGAAAGGGTGGCATGTTTTATAGAGTCAGGTAGGAAAGTGTTTAATTGTTCATGTATTTTATCTGATTTCTCTATGGCTTTCGTAATATAGTAATCCCTTATTTTTTCCATTATATTATTAAATGATTTTATGTATTTATCCAGTTCTTTATCTTTTACTTCCTGTCCATGTATAATCTGATCGAAACGCGGTGTGAAGTAATTATCCCTTACCATATTCCAGTGTTCTATACCGGAGAAGCCACTCCATCTGTCTGTAAGTATTTCGCTGAAGCCTTCATGGAAATATTTCAGTTCTTTTTTCATATTCTTTTCTGTAATGGTAAATACTTTTAATTCTTCTTCCACATCTTTATCTGAGATTTTTGCTTTTATTACGAAATCACTCAATCTTGTCAATTGATTGTTTCTATAGGCATTTAACGGCCTGTTTACAAGTGTTCCGAGATTTGCTTCACCTGCAATATCCAGCAGGGACAGACCTTCCCGGTTTTTATTGTAAATGGCTCCTCCTTCATAGAGGTTTGCAGGGAACTGTATGACTGCAAAGTGGTTGTTTTTTGAAATATTTCCGGCAATATCCAGAATTTTTTCCAGGGACGTATGTTCAAATTCTTCATAAGAAACAGGAAAGGTATTCGAAGAAATGCCATACCATGAAATTCTTCCTTTTTCCGCTTCTTCTTCAAGATATATGAAAGCTTTCTCTATTCTTGAATAATATTCTTTCTCCGCCTCTTTCCTGTCTGTCCCTTTCTTTTTTGCCAGAGAAAGAAAATATTCCGGATTATGGAGGAGGAGGATGTCAAGTTTTTCCATATCAAGTCTGTCAAGGGATCTGGTGAGATGATCCTGTAAAAACTCCGGGTGTATACAGTGCCAGCAGTTTTCATCATAATAAACCATATCGGGGAAAGGGTTTCCTTCCTTAATTCTTTCCTTTGAAATCTCCATGGCAGGGCCCTGAACATATCCTATTTTAGATACTATAACCACTTCATCCCTTTTGAGTGCCCCTTCTTCTACAAGTTCTTCCATTACCTTTCCCACGAGTAATTCACTTTCACCCCACATATAGTTTGTGGAAGTATCTATAATATTTATCCCTTCTCTTAAAGCTTTTGTAAGAGCGTCAAAGTGTTCCCCGTTGTTTTCCGTAACCCTGTAACACCCGAAACCTGCCTGACTTACCATGAAGCCTGTTTTACCCAGTTCTGTAAAGGCCAATCCTTTTTCTCTTTGAATTTTTTCTGCCCTCATGACAGTTCCTGTTGTTTCTTTTTTACTCATGATTTTTTCCTTTATCCCTGTTTATTTATATGAAATACACTATAAAGTTCATAAATTATTACCTTAATTGTAAAAATATAGAATTAAGAAACATTGAAAATCCACTTATAAAGATACTGCATATAGCTAATATTACAGAATTAATAATAATACTAAAAAAAATACTTATTATATAGATACTGACCGCCCATCCCCATCTGTTTTCTGTGTCAAATGTGTATTTTATGGCAGCTATTGGTATTACAACTTGTAAAATTATAGCTATAATAACTTCCAGTATACGAAAAATTGTAAACAAAAAATTGTGCGTATATGAGGGAAGGATGCAGTAAGAAATAAATACTAATATTCCACCTGATACAATATATAATAGAAATGTTATAAGACTGGCAACCAGAGATCTTCTAAAAGATGGTTTCTCATTAAGTATCATTTTGCAGGCCCCATACAAACAGGCTCCATAGATAAAATATACAACAATAAGAGCCATGATTATTAAGATAATATATAGTAATCCGAGACCAATAAGAACAGATACAGGATTCATAATAGTTAATACCTCCTATATAATTTTTATATATAATAACATATATGATAACATAGATACATGTGAAAAACAATAAAAAGGAATATATAGTCAAGAAGTTATTTTTTTGTTATAATTATATGAAATCGGATTATTTTGACTCCCAGATTATGTTTTTACATATTTTTTGGATTGATATAACGCCACAGGTTGCAGGCTAATTAATTTCTGACAGTTTATAAAGCTGACTCTAATTAATAAGGGAGGAAACATAATGAATTTAATGAGTATTTTTTTTTGATAGTACAGATTTTGTAAATGAAAAAGATATGGATTATTTCTTTCTGACTTAATGAAGAAGGCCAGGATGAAACAAAAAAAATAGAAGAACCATTCGCTTTCGGGTTTAATGAAGAAGGCCAGGGTGAAGTAAAAAAAGCAGAAGAACCATTCACTTTCGGCTTCAGTGAAGAAAAAGAGAGTGATAAAAAAGAAAAAGAAGAATTTACTTTTGATTTCAATGAAGAAGGAAACAGTGAGGAAAAAGATTTTGAGTTTTAATGTTTACGGAAGAAGGTTTTACGGAGGCGGCACCTTCAACATAATCATCTCCTGCAGGAGACACAGAAAGAAGGTTTTTTGTAATGAACAGAGTGTTACTTGTAATTGATGTGCAGAATGAATATTTTTCCGGTAAAATGCCGGTAACATATCCTGAAAAATCTATGGAAAATATAGTCAGAGCTATGGAACATGCCGAAAAAAATCATATTCCCGTAATTCTCATACAACATACGGTACCGCAGGAGAATTCACCTGTATTTAAAAAAGGAAGCCATGAATGGGAAATTCACAGTGATGTAAAGAAGAGGAAATATGATTGTATTATTGAGAAAAATTTTCCAGGCAGTTTTACGGAAACAGGGCTGCAAGATATTTTAAAAGAAAAATACACAGACACTGTAACAATCTGCGGCTATATGACTCAGATGTGCTGTGATACCACTGCAAGACAGGCCATGCATCTGGGATATAAAGTCGAATTTTTATCTGATGCAACAGGGACACTGGATGTATCAAATTATGCGGGACATATTTCTGCAGAGGAACTGCATAAAGCAGTGCTTATTATCCAGGCTTCCCGTTTCAGTGAAGTTCTGTCCGTTGAGGATTGGATGAAAAAGAATCGGTGATAAAGACTGTAATAGCCGGAATGAACCGGTAAAATTTTTTGCCGGTCAGGCAATTTATAGTAAGTAAGTGAGGAAATTTTTTGAAAAGACGTTTAACTTATTTTATTATCTCATTTACATCTTTTCTGGCCTGTGTGATGATAGTGAAATTATTTGCAGATAATCAATTTATC
>CALARM010000703.1 GCA_937888925.1 uncultured Synergistia bacterium
ATATCACTCACTACATATTCCTATATCTACGGAGCATCTGAAAAGAAAGATATAGTAGATACTGCAAAAGATGCAGGTTCCTTTAAGACTCTTGTAAAAGCCCTGGAAGCGGCAGATCTTGTGGACACACTGAAAGGTAAAGGGCCCTTTACTGTATTTGCTCCTACCGATGAAGCTTTTGCAAAATTACCGAAAGGTACTTTAGAGGAGCTTCTTAAACCAGAAAACAAAGATAAATTAAAGACTATCCTCACATATCATGTAGTTTCAGGAGAGGTTCTGGCAAAAGATGTGGTAAAACTTGACAGAGCCAAATCGGTTCAGGGCGAAGAGATAACGGTAAAAGTAAAAGATAAAGTCGTAATGGTGGATAACGCAAAGGTTGTAAAGACGGATATTAAAGCAAATAACGGTGTAATACATGTTATCGACAGTGTAATCATTCCGCCGTCATGCAGTCAGAAACCGGCAGAGAAACCACCATGCAATTCCGGCGGCTGAAAGTGATTTCCTTCAGGAGTTTCCTGATACAAAGTTAAGAATCTAAATAACTTCAGGCAATAGAAAAAAATTCTATTGCCTGATTTTTTTACCGGTCGTAAAATAAAAAATATACAGATTATATCTTGACAATATAGGACTAAATAAGTATTATAATATTGATAGTATTATATTTAACAAATTAAAGGAGGAGATTACTATGCCTTTCTTTGAATACAGATGCAATGACTGTAAAGGAAAATTTGAAATATTTACTATGGCCAATAAACCGGATAACACATCATGCACTTTATGCAAAAGCAACAGAACTCATAAGATCATTTCACCTGCAGGAATAATTTTCAGGGGAAGCGGTTTTTACATAAATGATTCAAAAAAATCTTCTCAAAGTGATACCGGCAAAGAATGTAAAAATGATAAAGTAGAAATTTAATTACCGATATGCTCATGTGACTCGTAAAGTGTCACCCGTGACGGAAGAAAACCTTTATTAAATGCTTATGCTCAGGCCAGCAGCAGAAAAAAAAGAACTGTCACTGGAAGTTTTTATCTTCCAGTGACAGTTCTTTTTATTGAAAAATATAACATGAATAAACTGGTACACTATCATTAGAAAAATTTAATGCCCACATACTTGACATTATTAGACTAAACTTTTATAATATAAATATAGAAATAAAATTTATAATATAAATGAGGTGATTTAAATGTTAGCAATGTGCAACCCCTATAAAATAAATAATATGTGCAAACCTGAAAACAAAATGTTTTCAGATTTCATGACAGACTTATGGAACGGAGAAACATGTCTCTCAGTGCCGGCAGCAGACATAATCGAAAATGAAAAGGAATTCCTGATAAAAGCAGAAATTCCCGGTATGAATCAGAAGGATATAGATATATCTATTGACGGTAACTGCCTTACCATAAAAGGAGAAAAAAAGGCAGAAAAAGAAGAAAAAGGTGAGAAATACCTGAGAAGGGAAATGTCTTACGGTTCCTTTTCCAGATCATTTACTATCAATCACGAGATAAAGGCCGATGAAATAAAAGCCGGTTATAAAAACGGCATAGTGGAAATAACCATTCCGAAGGAAGAAAAGGTAAAACCAAAGAAAATAGAAATCCGGCAAGAGGTGTCTTAATGGTAAGGATACCATATGAAGTTACAAGAAAAGTCATAACAATAAATTAATCAGAAAAGGCCGGTAATATGCCGGCCTTTATATCTGAGGAGGTGAGCACTATGTTTATATTCGGAGACTGGACATTTATCATACTGATACCGGCTTTACTCTTTTCAATATATGCTTCCTTAAAGGTAAATTCAGTATTCAACGAATATTCAAAAAGAAGAACCATGTCAGGTATAACAGGAGCCGATGTGGCAAGAGAACTGCTCTGGAGAAGCGGTATCTCCTGTATTCCTGTTGAAATGACAGATAAACGGCTGGGCGATCATTACGATCCTCAGAAGAAAGTATTGAGACTTTCTCCGGAAGTTTACAGAGGTAATTCGATTGCTTCCCTGGGAGTGGCGGCACATGAAGTGGGACATGCCATTCAGCATAAAGAAGGATACATTCCTCTTTCGGTGCGCTCATCTCTCGTGCCTGTTGCAAACCTGGGAACCTATGCGGCATTTCCTCTGTTCTTTGCAGGTTTTCTGTTCAGTTCTGCCTTCATGGTAAACACAGGGATATACCTGTTCCTGGCTGCAGTTCTGTTTTATCTCATAACACTCCCTGTTGAGTTCAACGCAAGCAGAAGAGCCCTTGCGATTTTAGAGAAGGGACGATTTATGACCGTAACGGAAATGGACGGAGCCAGAAAAGTTCTCGATGCTGCTGCCATGACGTATATTGCGGCATTATTTATGGCAGTGTCAGAACTTCTCAGGATGATTATCTTAAAAGAATCTTTTGATAATAGCTGATATTCTTTATCACACAGGGCTGAGCTCAGGACAGTTCAGCCCTTTTATATTTTATCAAAAAGATACAGACAGAAATCGATTTTTTCTGTGTTGAATATTGTTTATTCTATTTTTTTTGCTATAATAGTAAAAGAGCTTATAAAAAAGGAAGATACAGTGTTAATAAATTCCGCTTCAAACAATAAATCAGACAGAATCTCTGCCGGAACAGAGAGAAAAATAGAAAATAAAGGTTTACCGGTAGATAAAGTCATTACCGGGTCACATAACCGGGAGAATATACCTTTTGCTGATAAACACTTCTCCGGAGGGCTTTGTCATGTAAATTCTTTACAGGTAAAGGATCTCGAAGAAGCCATCATGGAAACCTGTATAAATCCGGCATTGATCGGCACAGGAGAAGGAGAGGTTTCGCAGGAAACTCTCAGAGCCTGTCATTCTGCCGGAGCAGCAGATACGGAGTTAACACCGGGACAGAGTGAAAAAAAGCCGGATACTTTTCTCTTTTTACTCAATTCTTCGGGGGAAACCAATCTCGCAAAACCTCTTATTGTTGCAGTCAAGAATAAAGGTTATAAGGTCAAAGTTATCCATTTCAGGGAAAACAGTAAAGAAATTCTGACTTCCCAGGGTATTCTGGATAAGGAAGATTTTATAGACGGCACCAACATGTTTTATTTACCCAGGACAGAACAGATATTTAAAAAAGATATAGATTCTTCCAGGGTAGTAAAAATGATAGGAACTCCCCATCATGCATACTGTCAGTTTGCTTTTTCGAAGGCAAAACATGAAGGAATTCCTACCGTTGCATTTGTAGACCTCGGAATTCCCTCCACTGATTTCAAATACCGTCATACTTTCTATAAAACTATAGCTATGGCAGATAAAATAGTAGTGCCGGACGAAACCATAAAAAAACATCTTGAAGCCAGCATCCACACCGTAGAAGAAAAAAGTGACATTCATGTAGATATGGGAAAGGTAAATCTCGGCGGCAACCCCGGATTTGAATCCTTCCGCCTCCTTACGGAACTAAACCGTTCCAGAATGGATGCAATAAAAAATGAACTTTCCATAGGGAAAGACGATCTCGTATTTTCCTTTTCCAGCCAGCCCATAAAAACAAATGCAAAAGTTCTTGAAATCACAGGTAAAGCTCTGAATAAACTGGCAAAAGCCCATAAAGATAAAAAAATCCATTTTCTCTTTGTTCCACATCCGAGAGATCTTCAAAAAGTGGGCTTAAAAAATCTCTTCGGCACAGAGACAGATATATCTATAAAAGAAAAATGCGATATTGTACAAAAACAGATAGAAGACTGTCCTAACGTCGTCATTCATGAAATGCCGAAATATACAATGGAAAAGGCCTGTGCCATATCAAATATCGTTCTCACGGAAAGCTCCACGACTGCCTATGAATGTGCCCATGCAGATATTCCGTCCATATTCGTAAGAACTCCCGAGCAGGGTAAAGGAACTACATTCCCTCAATATAAACGAATTCGGGTAACGGATTCCGATGATGTGCTGACGAATCATATAGAAACTATCCTGTCCCGTCCGCCGGAAAACCTGTCAGAGGATCTGGCAAAAGTCATCAGTTCAGACCTGACACCATATATGAACCTTTTATTTGAAAATACAGAAGTAAATCCCGGTACTGACATCTGATTTTTTTACACAGATTTTGTCTGAAGATAAATTTCCTAAAATCCAGTGTTTTCAACGATTTTATGTTAATTATTGACTGGAAATATAGGAAATTATTTTAAATTCTATAAATTTAGCAAAATCCTTAACCTGTCTTCTATCAATAAAAATATGTTGTTTGAAATTCTTCCTGAAAATTTTATGAGCCTTTCTTTGGATACAGGACGGATATCTTCACATTTGATAAAACTGATTTCTCTCAAACCTCCTTCTGGAGGATTTATCTTTACATGAAATGGAATTTTCTTGTCTCTAGAGGTAATGGGGATTAGAATAACCAGATCTGCAGGCCCGTAATTAAATTGATCTACTGAAACAATAAGAGCCGGTCTTCTTCCAGCCTGTTCCCGTCCCATAGTAGGGTCAAGCTCTACAAACCATACATCTCCTCTTGATGGCTTCTGCATCTATTAATTATCCTCCTGTCCGTCATTTAAAGCATTATCCCATAAAACTCTTTTTTCCTGTTCTTCTTTCCATGCTTCCGTATTTGCTTTTAATGCAGCAAAAGCCTGATTACTTTGCTCCAGAAAAACGTGTCTCCTGTACCGTTCAATAGCTTGTTCAATAATGACCTGCATACTATTGCCGGTTTCATTGGAAAGAACTCTGAGGATATTTCTGGTTTTTTCTGTAATTCTTGTTGTTGGCATTCAAAAAACCTCCTTTATTTTAAGTATACCATATAGTATACCTATATGTCTACAAAATTTATTTTGCATGAGGGAGTCGTAGTAGCAAACAGACAAAAAACAACGAACTTAAGAAATTATTAGCTGAATAGAAGACATCTGCTCCTGAGTCTGCTCTGTAACTTTCCTTCAATTAACATCCTTTTTTATGGGCTAAAATTACTAATTTTTTTGGGAACTAAAAAGGTCAAAGAACTGGTATAGAGAAACTGCAAAAAACTACAAATAACACTTGAAATTCAGTTGATTATGTAGTAAAATTATCTTATGATGT